>DASYUQ010000105.1 GCA_036001065.1 Candidatus Methylomirabilota bacterium | reverse complement strand
CGGGGACGGTGATGACGGCCTCGGTGACCTTGTCGCCGAGATATGCCTCGGCGTCCGCCTTGAGCTTCTGGAGGATCATCGCGCTGATCTCGGGCGGCGTGTAGGTCTTGTCGCCGACCTTGACGATGACGCCGTCGCTCTTCGGGTCCTTGTCGACCGTGTACGAGACGAGCTCCTTGGCCCGCTTCGTCTCCGAGTCGTCCCAGCGACGGCCCATAAAGCGCTTGATCGAGTAGATCGTGTTGGCCGGGTTCGTGACAGCCTGGCGCTTTGCCAGCTGGCCGACGAGGCGCTCGCCGGTCTTCGTGAAGGCAACGACGGACGGAACGGTCCGCCCGCCCTCCGCCGAGGCGATGACGGTTGGTTCGCCACCCTCCATGACGGCGACGACGCTGTTCGTGGTCCCGAGGTCAATGCCGATGATCTTGGCCATCTGTTGTGTCTCTCCTGCTCGTGTTGGTTCGTGTTTGGGGTGAAATCAGTTGGTGCGTGGTGCGTCGGGCGGGTCCTGCGGCCCGCCGCCGTCGCCCCGGTCGGCGCCGTCGCCGCCGTCCGCCGCAACGGCCACGAGGGCCGGCCGGACGACACGATCGCGGAGTCGATAGCCGCGCCGGACCTCCTCGACGATCTCGCCCTCGCGGCGGCCGCTGCCCGGCACGTTGGCGATCGCTTCGTGCTCGCGCGGATCGAACGGTCGACCGGGAGAGGCGTCGATCTGGCGGACGCCTTCGCTCTCGAGCAGAGCCCGGAGCTTGCGATCGATCGCGGCCACGCCTTCGACCCACGGGTCGTTGGCGATCGCCGCGGGTCGTGAGTCGATCGCGAGATCGAAGTCATCGGCCAGGGCCAGGACCTTGCGGATGAGGTCCTCCCCGGCGAGTCCGAGCATCGCCTCGCGCTCTTCCGAGGTCCGCCGCCGGTAGTTGGCGAACTCGGCGCGCTCGCGCTGCAGGCCGGCGAGATATTCGTCTGCCTTCGCGCTCGCCTCGGCGAGCTCCCCCTTGAGCTGTTCGATGTCGGCGAGCAGCTTCGTCGGCGAGATATCGATCTCGTCCGCTCGCTCCTGGGCTCTGGTCCGTTGGCTCATTCGATTCCTCCGAGAGGTCGATCCGCGATGACTGTCATGAGTGGATGTTGGCGACGAGCTCGTTCATGAGGCTCGACACGAACCGGACGGTTCCGATCGCCTGGGCGTAGGCCATCCGGGTGGGCCCGAGGACGCCGACCACGCCGACCGCCCGGCCGGCCTCGCCGTACGAGGCGAGAACGAGCGAGACGTCGCGCATCTCTGCCGGACCGTTCTCCGTGCCGATGAACGCCTGGACCTCACCGCTGCCGGCGATCGAGTCGAAGAGATCGCTCAGGTAGGCGCGATTCTCCAGCGCGGCGAAGACCCGGCGGAGCTTGTCGCTGCGATCGAACTCGGGCGCCGCCATGACGTTGAGGAGGCCGTCGCTGAAGACCTCCTCGATGAGCGTCGAATCGTAGTCCCGAACGGCGGTCAGGACGCGTTCGCCGACGTGCTTGACGAGCGTGCCGATCGGGCCGGCCGCGTCGATCCGGGCGAGAGCCCGCTCCGCGTCCGCGGCCGTCCTGCCGGCCATCAACCCGTCGAGGATGACGGCCGCGCGGGTGAGATCCTCCTGCTCGGCCGCGGTCGGGAGGTTGACGAGGACCTGGCGAAGGGCGCCCTCGCGGAAGACGATGATCAGGCTGGCGAGCCGCTCCGAGATCGTGACCAGGTCGATGCGCCGGACGTGGGCCGCCCGTGGCTTCGCCGGCGTCGCGATCGCGGCCGTCCGATTCGCCCCGGCAAGGATCGTCGCCGCGAGGCGGAACCACTGCTCACTCGCGTGCTGGACCTGGCCGAACTGGTGGCGGATCATCAGCTGCTCGACCGGCGGCAGCACCGCCGCGTCCGAGATCGACTCGACGAAGAAGCGATAGCCGGCATCGGTCGGGATCCGCCCCGCCGAGGTATGAGGGTGCGTCAAGAGGCCGGCCGCTTCGAGATCCGCCAGGATGTTGCGGACGGTGGCACTCGACACGCCGAGGCGATACCGCTCGACGAGCGCGGCGGATGCGACCGGCGTCGCGGTCTCGACATATTCCTCGATGACGGCTCGCAGGATCGACTCCGATCGGGGATCCAGCGAACCGGTGGTGCGGACTCGTCGCGCCACGGGCTTCCAACCTCGTTGGGGTGTTCGGTGGTTAGCACTCTCAGTGCCGGAGTGCTAATGAATCCTAGCAGTCGCCGGGTGCGAGTGTCAATGTAACGCGGCCCGCTGAGCGGTGCTCGCCTTGCTGCAACGCCTTCCCGGCGGGTAGGATCGCCGGCGAGGGCTAGGGGCGTCGCGAGCGAGGGGCAAGCATGAGCGAGTCGTCGGGAGGTCAGGGCGGATCGGGCGGCGGTCCGAACCCGAATGGACCGCTCTGGGGCCCAGGAGCGCAGTCACCAGGAAGCCAGCCCGAGGCCCCGCCCCCGTCGCAGCCCGCCACGCCGCCGCCTGCGCCAACCCCAGCGTGGACTCCTCCCTCGGCGGCCGCACCCAGCCAGCCGATCGACCCCAGCGCGCCGCTGTGGGGTCCCGGCGCGGCAAGTCCGGCAGCACCCCCGCCAGCATCGCAGCCAGCCGCGCCCGCGGGGCCGATGTGGGGCCAGGCACCGACGCCTCCCGCGCCTCCTCCCGCGGGTCCGCCTCCAGCGACGCCGCCCTCGGCGACGCCTCCCGCGGCTCCGACGCCTCCCCCGCCTCCTCCCGCGGGTCAGGCTCCTCCACCCCTCGCTCCGTCGGCGGGCGCGGGCGGCGCTGGGATGTGGAACACGAGCGCCCCGCCGCCCCAGCTCAAGCCCGGCGGCATCCCCGGCTGCGTGAAGATCGGGATCATCCTGGTCGTCCTCCTGACGGTCCTCGCCATCGTCTTCGTCATCGTTGCCGGCACCTTCGTGAACGGTCTGCTCGGCGGACCAGCGGGTGACAGCGCCGGCGGCACCGGCGACACGTGCGCATTCCTCTCGGACGCTGACGCCCGGACGCTCTTCGGCGGGGAGGCGGACGCGCTGCCCCTGACGGGTATCTACCAGGCCTCGATCGGACTGGTGATCGACACCCGGGTGCTCCCCGATGCCCCCGACTGCTGGGTCACCGAGGGCACGAAGGCGTACATCGCGCGGCTCGTCCGGTACGAGGGCGGCGACGCGGCCGCCGTCTTTGCCAAGGAGCGCCAGGACGCCGCACCGACGTCTGAACCTCAGGGCAGCGGGGTGACTCTCGAGAACGAGGGCTACTTCGCCGGGGAAGTCTCGGGGCTCGGCGACGAGGCGTTCTGCACCGGCATCAGCCCGGCCGGGATGGCCGGGGTGCTCGTCCGTCAGGGCAATCGGGTCGTCTACGTCAGCGTCGGTCCGGCGACAGCTTCGACGATCCCCGACTACGTGCCGACCGAGGGCGGCGTGATCTCGTCGCCCAGCCTGTGCACCTTCGCCCAGGAGGTCGCGGCCGTACTCCTCCGCTGACGCCGGCCCGTCTTCTCGGGATTCAGACCAGGCGGGCGAACAGTTCGTTCGAGAGCAGCCGCCCGCGCGTCGTCAGGACGACGCGTTCGTCGTCGGTGACGTCGAGGAGCTCCGCGGCGAGCGCCCAGTCGAAGACGTCGGCGAGGGGTGGCTCGCCGGCCACTTCGATGGCGACGCCGCGATCCGTCCGGAGTCCCAGGACGATCCGTTCGGCGGTTGCGGTGACGGCGTCGATCTCCTCCTCGCCGCCCGGCGGGAGGCGTGGCAGCGACCCGTGAGCGGGCGTCAGCGCAGCCAGGTAGGCGTCGAGACGGGCAGCGTTCCAGCGCCGGACGGCGCCATCGAAGGCGTGGGCGCCAGGGCCGACCGCCTCGTAGGGCCGCCGGTCCCAGTAGGCCTGGTTGTGGCGGCTCTCGTGACCCGGCCGCGACCAGTTCGAGATCTCGTAGCCGCGCCAGCCCTCGCCGGCAAGGCGATGGACCGCGTGGTGGTACTCGGCCGCCGCCCGATCCTCGTCCTGGGCGCGTCGGGCTGTGTCGCGCCAGCGTCGGGCGCCGGCGCTCGTCGGGAGGTGGTCGCCGTCGACTCCGGTGAGTCCCTCCGCATCGGGGTCGTCGAGCGTGAGGGCGTAGAGCGAGAGGTGGTCGGGCCCGATGACGAGGGCACCCTCGAGCGTGTCCATCCACGTGGCGAGAGAACTGTCCGGAAGGTCGTAGAGGAGGTCGAGGTTGATCGATCCGATCCCGGCCTCGCCCGCGGCGGCGACCGCGTCAGCCACGTCCTCCGGCGCGTGCCGGCGGCCGAGCCGCTTCAGCTCGCCGGGATCGAGGCTCTGTGCCCCGAACGACAGACGTCCGATTCCGGCCCGGCGCAGCGCCGCGGGGTCGCCCCGCTCGTCCGGACCGGGGTTTGCCTCGAGGGTGACCTCGGCGTCCGCCGCCAGGCCGAACCGGCGGTCGACGAGCTCGACGAGTCGAGCGATCGCTTCGGCCGGTAGCAACGACGGGGTCCCGCCGCCGATGTAGGCGGAATCGAGCGGCGGTCGCAGGGACGAACCCGGCTCGCCGAACCTCGCGTCGAGGGCATCCGCCCGCAGGCAGAGCTCCGCCTCGAGGCCGGCGAGGAAGGCGTCGACCCGGTTCCGCGGCCCGCGGGCGGCCGCGCCGGCGAGGACGACGAAGTCGCAGTAGGGGCAGATCGAGACGCAGAACGGGATGTGGAGATAGAGCGCGACCGGCGAAGCCGCGACCGGAGTGCCCGCCCCCGGCACGGCTGATGTCGTGGACCCGGCCGTCACCGATCCCGGGGCACTTCCCGAGACCCGATGACCCGCCAGCCGTCGGGCGGCCGGTGCCGCTTGTCGATCTCCTCCTCCTCGCGACCACGCGGCAGGAACTGGCCGGCGTGCCCCGTGCAGAGGAAGACCGCGAAGCGCGTCACCGCGTGGCCGAGGAAGGCCGCCGCGATCCCGCCGGTGACCGCGGTCACCCAACCGCCGGCGAGCCCGATGAGCAGCACCATCGCGAGCATGTAGCGGTTCCGCCCGGGCGCCCCGAGCCGCGTCGTGAGCGCGTAGAGGATCGCCTGGATCGCGTTCGCCGCACTCGGGTTGACGTTCGTCATCAGCAGGATGCCGAAGATCGCGCCGCGGAACGCGACCTCGTCGACGAGCGCGGTCGCGATCGAGTTGAGGAGCGCTCCCGGGTACGACCAGACGTCAGGAAACCGGATCCGCCCGTACCGGTAGTAGGCGACGCCGAGCGCCGCGCCCGTCCCGATCACCGCGTAGAGCAGGCCGTAGATGATCGTCAGGCCTCGGTCGCCCGCCCCGAGGAAGAGCTCGCCTCGCGGCGCCGGATGGACGAAGAAGATCCCCCCGATCAGCGCGAAGCCGAGCGCGTACCACGCCATCCGCCGCCTGAAGGAGGGCGGATGGCCGTTGGTCGCCTCGTCGTACTCGGCGGCGCTGAAGCGTTCGGCTTCGAGGCGCAGCATCACGAGCAGGAGGGCGAGGCCGGCCGCGATCAGACGCTGGAGAGTCGGCAGCCAGTCTTCCATCAGCCTTCGTCCATGCGGAGCATCGCGAGGAAGGCTTCCTGCGGGATCTCGACCGACCCGACCCGCTTCATCCGCTGCTTGCCTTCCTTCTGCTTCTCGAGCAGCTTCCGCTTCCGCGTGATATCGCCACCGTAGCACTTGGCGAGGACGTTCTTGCGCATCGCCCGTACGGTTTCGCGGGCGATGACGTTCGAGCCGATCGCCGCCTGGATCGGGATCTCGAACATCTGGCGGGGGATGAGCTGCTTGAGGCGCTCCGCCAGGACGCGGCCTGCCGACTGGGCCTTGTCGCGGTGGATGATCAGCGACAGGGCGTCGACGGGCTCGCCGTTGACGAGGATGTCGACCTTCGCGAGGTTCGCGGTCCGGTAGCCCAGCTCCTCGTAGTCCATCGACGCGTAGCCCTGGCTGCGGCTCTTGAGCTGGTCGAAGTAGTCGACGATGAGCTCGGCGAGGGGCATCTCGAAGTGGAGGACGACCCGCGTCGGGTCGAGGTACTCCATGTTCTGGAATGTCCCGCGGCGGTTCGTCGAGAGCTTCATCAGCGGGCCGATGTACTGGCTCGGCGTCACGACGCTGAGCTTCACCCACGGCTCCTCGATCTCCTCGATGTCCGCGGGGTTGGGCAGGAGCGCCGGGTTGTCGATGACGACCCGGCCGCGGCCGTTCGTCAGGACGACGTGGTATTCGACCGAGGGCGCGGACGCGATGAGGTCGAGCGAGAACTCTCGCTCCAGCCGCTCCTGGACGATCTCCATGTGGAGCAGGCCGAGGAACCCGCAGCGGAACCCGTAGCCGAGGGCGAGAGATGTCTCAGGCTCGAAGGAGAACGCCGGATCGTTCAGGCGAAGCTTTTCGAGCGCGTCGCGCAGCGCTTCATAATCAGTGTCCTCGATCGAGTAGAGCCCGGCGAAGACCATGGGCTTGGCGTCACGGTAGCCGGGGAACGCCTCGGCGGTCGGGCGGGCGGCTTCGGTGATGGTCTCCCCGACCTTGGCGTCGGCCACGCGCTTGATCGAGGCGGTGAGGTAGCCGACCTGGCCGGCACTGAGCTCGTCCACCGGGTGCATCTCGGGCGTGAAGACGCCGACCTGCTGCACGTCGTAGGTGCGGCCGTTGGACATCAACCGAATACGCAAGCCGGGCCGCACGCGGCCATCCGTCAGCCGGACGTAGATGACGACGCCCTGGTAAGAGTCGTAGAAGGAGTCGAAGACCAGCGCCTTGAGCGGCGCCTCCGGATCGCCCTGCGGCGGGGGGATGCGGGCCACGATGGCCTCGAGGACCTCCGGCACGCCGGTGCCGTACTTCGCCGAGATCACCAGCGCCTCGTCGCCGTCGAGATCGAGGAGCTCGGTGATCTGATTGCGCGTGCCCTCGACGTCGGCGGCCGGCAGGTCGATCTTGTTGATGACGGGGACGATGGTCAGGTTGGCGTCGAGCGCGAGGTAGTAGTTGGCCAGCGTCTGGGCCTCGATGCCCTGGGCGGCGTCGATGATCAGGAGCGCCCCCTCGCAGGCGGCCAGCGCGCGCGACACCTCGTACGAGAAGTCGACGTGCCCCGGCGTGTCGATCAGATTCAGCGTGTAATCCCCGCCGTCGCGCGCGCGATAGATCAGCCGGACCGTGTGGGCCTTGATGGTGATGCCGCGCTCGCGCTCGAGGTCCATCGAGTCGAGCACCTGGTCCACCGCCTTCTTCGCATCCATCGTCCCGGTGAGCGCCAACAGCCGATCAGCGAGCGTCGATTTGCCGTGGTCGATGTGGGCGACGATGGAAAAATTGCGGGTTCGCGCGAGGGTCATGACGTCTCAGTCTAGCACGCCAGCGCGGGCCGGGCGGCCACAGGCGCCGGGCTCAGCGCGGCAGTCTGGTGTGGTCGGCGATGACGGCGCCGGTCTCGAGCACGACCCCCGCGCCAACCTGGGCGTGGGCGCCGATGCGCGCCTCCGCACCGACCACGCACTCGCGCACCACCGCCCCGGCGCCGACCTGGACGCGCTCCCACAGAACGGCCTCCTCGACGCGCGCTCCGGGCCCGATCGTCGAGCCGGCCCCGATGACGGCCCGCGGCCCCACGCGCGCGCGGGCGTGGATCGCCACGTCGCGCCCCACCACGCTCGGGGCCTCGATGCGCGCGTCGGCCGCCACCGCGCCGCCCTCGGCGACCCAGGCCCCCGCCCGGGACGTGCCCGGCGGAGGGAGCGGCGTCTGCACGCCCCCGTCGAGCAGGTCCATCTGGGCGGCGCGGTAGGCGCCGGGGCTGCCGATGTCGCGCCAGTAGGCGGGCGGGCGCCAGCCGAAGCAGGGCAGGCCCTCGGCGATCAGCGCCGGGAAGAACTCACGCTCGATCGACACGGGGTGGTCGGCCGGCATCCGGCGCAGCAGCTCGGCCTCGATGAGGTACACGCCGGCGTTCACGGTGTCGGTCGTGATCGCCTCGTCCGCCGTCGGCTTTTCGCGGAACCGGCGGATGCGGCCGTCCGCCGTCGTCTCCACGACGCCGTACAGCCGCGGGTCGTCCACGCGCGTGAGGAGGATCGTGACCCGGGCCCCCTGCGCCTCGTGAAACCGCCGCATCGCCGAGAGATCGACGTCGGTCAGGATGTCGCCGTTGAGGACGAACACCGTCCCCCGCGCGAGGTCGGCCGCATTGCGGACGCCGCCGCCGGTGCCCAGCGGCTCCTTCTCCACGACGTAGCGGAGGCTCACGCCGAACGTCTCGCCGGCCAGCGCCGCGCGGATGTCCTCGACCCGGTACGAGCACGACAGGAGGACGTCGGTGATGCCGTGCGCCTTGAGCAGCGCGAGCTGGTAGGCGAGGAACGGCCGGTTCAAGAGCGGCACGACCGGCTTGGCCCGGGCCAGCGTCAGCGGTCGGAGCCGCGTGCCCTGGCCGCCGGCCAGGATGACCGCCTGCGCCGGAGGGCCGGAGCCGGTCGCCCCGGCGCCTAGCTGTTCGGCGACCAGGGTTGAGCCTCGTCGATGAGCATCACGGGGATGCCATCGCGGATGGGGTATGCCTTCCGGCAGGCCGGGCAGATGATGCGCGTCTCCTCGAACCGGAGATCGCCCTTACAGGCTGGACACACCAGAATGGCCTTCAGCTCTTCGTCGATCACGCCTCCACCTCCCTATTCTCGTCGGAGGGGGCCTCGACGGCCCCCTCCGAGGCCTCCCCCAGGAGTTGCGCCGGCGAAGCCGGCGCTCGAACCGACTCGGGGGTCAACCGGTTCGCTTCAGTCCTCGGAAATAGGCCAGCGTCCTGGCGAGGCCCTCGTCGAGCGAGGTGCTGGGCGTCCAGCCCAGCAGGGCCTTCGCGCGCGTGGCGTCCAGCGCGCTCCGCCGCTGCTCGCCGGGCCGCGCGGGCCCGTGCACGGCGGGGCGCTCGACCGGCGCCGCCTTGGCGAGCCGACGGTACAGCTCGTTCACCGACGTCTCGACGCCGGTGCCGATGTTCACGACGCCGGTCGCGTCGGCGCGTGCGACTGCGCGCGCCACGGCGTCGGCGACGTCCTCCACGTAGACGTAGTCGCGCGTCTGCTCGCCGTCGCCGTTCACGACGCAGGGCTCGCCCCCCAGCAGGCGGTGGGCGAAGATCGCGATCACCCCGGCCTCGCC
Organism: Candidatus Methylomirabilota bacterium; assembly: GCA_036001065.1. Taxonomy (NCBI): domain Bacteria; phylum Methylomirabilota (SeqCode); species Candidatus Methylomirabilota bacterium. The sequence goes on along the minus strand of DASYUQ010000105.1, from coordinate 7,938 downwards.
CAGCGGATTCTGACGCGGGCCGTACACGTTGGCCAGCCGGAGCGCCAGCGTCCGGCCGCCGGTCAGCCCCGCCCAGCACTCGAGGTAGCGTTCGGCGGCCACCTTCGACACCCCGTAGGGCGATGTGGCCCGGGCCGGATGGTCTTCGGGCGTGGGCAGCACGTCGGTGTCGCCGTAGGCCGCCCCGCCGGTCGAGGTGTAGACGACGCGGCGGACACCGGTGCGCCGGCTCGCTTCGAGGAGCGCGATGGTGCCCAGCACGTTGACGCTGGCGTCGAAGAGCGGGTCCACGACGGAGCGGGAGACGGCTGCCTGGGCGGCCACGTGGAGGACCGCCTCCGGGCGGGCGGCGGCAAAGACGGCGTCGAGCCGCGCGCTGCGGATGTCACAGACGTGGAGCGTCGCCGCCCGGTTCACGTTCTCGCGCGTCCCCGCGCTCACATTGTCGACGACGGCGACGGCGTGCCCGTCGCGGATCAGCCGATCGGCGATGTGGGAGCCGACGAAGCCAGCTCCGCCGGTGACGAGGATCCTCACCGCCGGACCTTTCCCCGGAACCACTCGATGGTGAGCCGCAACCCCTCATTGGTGTCGACCCGGGGCTCCCAGCCGAGCAGCCTCCGCGCCCGCGTGATGTCGGGCTGGCGGACCTTGGGGTCGTCCTCGGGCAGCGGACGGAAGACGATCTCGCTCTGCGAGCCGGTCAGCCGGAGGATGCGCTGGGCCAGCTCCAGCAGCGTCATCTCCTGGGGGTTCCCGATGTTGACCGGATCGGTGACCGGCGCGTGCATCAGGCGCCAGATGCCGTCGGTGAGGTCGTCGATGTACTGGAACGAGCGCGTCTGGGAGCCGTCGCCGAAGACGGTCAGGGGCCGGCCGGTGAGCGCCTGGGTGACGAAGGCGGGGATCGCGCGGCCGTCGTTCACGCGGATGCGGGGCCCGTGCGTGTTAAAGATGCGGACGATCCGCGTGTCGACGCCGTGGGCCCGGTGATAGGCCATCGTGAGCGCCTCGGCGAAGCGCTTGGCCTCGTCGTACACGCCGCGGGGGCCCACGGGGTTCACGTGGCCCCAGTAGTCCTCGCGCTGGGGGTGGACGAGGGGATCCCCGTAGATCTCCGAGGTCGACGCGAGCAGAAAGCCGGCGCGCTTGGCCTTGGCCACGCCGAGGGTCCGGTGGGTCCCCAGGGCGCCGACCTTCAGCGTCTGGATCGGCAGCTCCAGGTAGTCGCGGGGCGAGGCGGGGCTGGCGAAGTGCAGGACCCAGTCCAGCGGCCCCTCCACCGCTATGTATTCGGTGACGTCGTGACGCACGAACGTGAAGTCCGGGCTGGCCTCGAGGTGCGCGACGTTCTCGGGCGAGCCCGTGATGAAGTTGTCGATGCAGATCACCCGGGCGCCCCGCCGGAGGAGGAACTCGCAGAGGTGGGAGCCGATGAAGCCAGCTCCACCGGTGACCAACACCCGCATGAGCGGGGCTTACGCGGGCAGGACCGGCTTGCGGCCGATCGAGTAGTACTCGAAGCCGACGCGCCGCATCCGCTCGGGCTCCCAGAGGTTGCGCCCGTCGAACACGAGCGGTCGCCGCATGAGGGCCCGGATCCGTTCCAGGTTCAGGAACTTGAACTCGTTCCACTCGGTCGCGAGTACCAGCCCGTCGGCGCCGGCGGCCGCCGCGTACGGAGAGTCGCAGTACACGACCGCCGGGGACAGGACCCGGCGGGCGTTGGGGATCGCGACGGGGTCGTAGGCGCGGACCCGGGCGCCGAGCTCGAGCAGGCGCGCGATGACCTCGATGGACTTGGCCTCGCGCATGTCGTCGGTGTTGGGCTTGAAGGCCAGGCCGAGCACCGCGATGATCTTGTCGTCCAGCGGCGCCAGCACCTTCCTGATCTTCTCGACGAAGTGCTGCGGCCGCTCGCGGTTGACCTCCGTGGCGGCCCGCAGCAGGCGGAAGTCGTAGCCGAGCGCCGCCGCCGTGTGGACCAGCGATTCGGTGTCCTTGGGGAAGCAGCTGCCGCCGAAGCCGAGCCCCGCCTGCAGGAACGCGGGCCCGATGCGCGCGTCGAGGCCCACGCCCTTCGACACCTGGGTGACGTCGGCCCCGGCCAGCTCGCACATGTTGGCGATGGCGTTGACGAACGAGATCTTGGCCGCCAGGAACGCGTTCGAGGCGTACTTGATCATCTCCGCGGAAGGCACGTCGGTGATGATCATCGGACGCTCCAGCGGCGCGTACAGCTCCAGGAGCGTCATGGCCACCTGCTGGTTGGGCGCGCCGATGACGATGCGATCGGGCCGGAGCGTGTCCTCGATGGCCGACCCCTCGCGGAGGAACTCCGGGTTGGAGACCACGTCGAAGGGGACCGGCTGGGCCTGGTTGCGCTCGATGATGTCCCGGACGAAGTCGCCGGTGCCGACCGGCACCGTCGACTTGTTCACGATGACCGTGTGCTTCTCCATCGCCTGCCCGATCTCCTTCGCCACCGCCTCCACCGCGCTCAGATCGGTCTGGCCGTCGGCCTTCGGGGGCGTCCCCACGGTGATGAAGACGATCTGGGAGCGCTTGATGGCGGCGGTAAGCTCGGTGGTGAAGGACAGCCGGCCGTCCGCCACGTTGCGGGCGACCATCTCCTCCAGGCCGGGCTCGTAAATCGGCATCTTCCCGGCGTCCAGCCCGGCGATCTTGTCCGGCTGGTTATCGACGCAGATCACTTCATTGCCCAGGTCGGCGAAGACCGCCCCCGTCACGAGACCGACATAGCCGGTGCCCGCTACGCAGATGTTCATGCAGTCAGCTCATCATAGCAGGGTCGGGTGGATGCAAAAAAGGCGTGCCGATTGAAAAAACGACTCTGGGGACGGGGTCAGCGGGGGCTCAGGCGGCTGCGAAGGGACCGTCATCGGGCCCGTCGTCGCCCGCGAGCTCGTCGATCTGCTCCCGCGCGTCGCGCATGGCGTCCAGGAGCGAGTCGAAGCGCTGGCCCGAGATCGTGATGGTGTTGCTCTCGTCCCGCGCCTTCCACATCCACTCCCGCCGATTCCGACCGACGGGCTTGAACTCGACCTTGACGGCCACCGGACCCTCCTGGCTGTCGGCCTCCCTGGGAGGCGAGCCGTCTAGCCAGAGTGCAAGGCGAGTGCCACGCATGCGCGGGTGTTCACCGCCAGGGGTTGAACGCGGCGGGAGTGTAGCGCGGGTCTTACTTTGGACAGTCCATTCCCTCGGCCACGTCATCGGCTTCAGCGGCCGCCCAGCGAAAGAAGACGATGGTGAAGGCCACCAGCGGGACCACGCCCGCCGGCACCCACATCAGGATGCCCCCCAGCCGCTGGTCGGCGAGGGGATCCATCCCCGTCGCCCGCGCGGCTTCGGCGTAGAACGGGTACAGCACCTCCTCGGCGCCCGTGATCATCGCGGCCACGACCGTCATCGGCATGCCGAAGGCGAAGAGGTAGAGGAGTTGGGCGCCATAGGGCAGCGCGGGGAAGAGTCGCGAGGGGCTCAGCACGGGCCACCAGGCCAGCAGGGCCGTGCCCGTCAGCGCCACGTGCTCCACGATGTGCCAGGCGTGCGACTCGAGCGCCGCGCCGAACGGCCCGGGCAGGTGCCAGGCGACGAGCGCCGCGGCATAGAGCGCCAGCGCGGGAATCGCCCGGGTGGACACGCGCGCCACGGCGCTCAGCCATGGCGTCCGTCGCAGCGGGGCCAGCAGCCCGTCCACCATCCAGGCCGGCGCGGCGGCCACCAGGCAGGGCGGGACCACTAGGGTGAGCAGAAGGTGCTGGGCCATGTGGGCGCTGAAGCTCGACTGCTCGGCCAGGTCGTGCAACGGCCCGTTCAGCGCGACGCCGAACGCGAGGAGGGCGGCCACCAAGGCGGCGGTGCGCCCGGCGCCCGGCCGCTGGCCGCGCACCACCCAGGCGCCGGTCCAGGCCCCGGCCACCAACGCGCCGCCCAGTACCGTTTCCAGATGGATCATCGCCCGAAGACCAGGAAGGCGCCGGTGAGGGTCATGAGCGCCACCGCCAGCCCGGTGGCGATGATGAGGGGCCCCACGAAGAGCGTGCTCAGCACGCGGGCGTCATAGCGCAGGTGCATGAAGAACAGGACCACCAGCGAGAACTTGGCCGCCGACATGACCACCAGCAGCGGTACCAGGATGGGCGTCAGCTGGCGGATGTAGATCAGGCCGACTTCCAGGGCGGTGATGACCGCCAGGAGGACCGCCACCCTCAGGTAGGTCCCGACCGTTGCGTGTCCGCGCTCGGCCATCACGGCACCAGATAGAGGAGGGTGAAGATCACGATCCAGACGATGTCGACGAAGTGCCAGTAGAGTCCCGCCACCTCGACCTTGATCGCGTCCTCGGCGCCGAGCCGGCCGCGGAGGTCGAGGATCAGCAGCGTCAGCAGCCAGAGGACCCCCAGGCTCACGTGGCCGCCGTGGAACCCGGTGAGGACGAAGAAGGTCGAACCGAAGAGGTTCTGCTGCAGCGTGAGGCCTTCCCGGACGAAATGGATGAACTCGTAGGCCTGGAAGCCGAGGAAGATCAGGCCGAAGAAGACCGTGCCGCCGAGCCAGAGGCGCGACTGGAAGCGATCGCCCCGTTGCACGGCCGCCAGCGCCAACACCATCAGGAGGCTCGACATCAGCAGATCGAACGTGCTGACGGTCGTGAGCGGGATATTGAGGACCTCGTGGGGGTGCGGGCCCGTCACGCTGCGGCCCTTGTAGGCCATGTAGGTGGCGATGAGCGTGCCGAAGAACAGGCACTCGGATCCGATGAAGGTCCACATCGCGAGCTTGCGGTGATCGACGCCGAGCCCGCCCGCCTGGTGCGCGTGGGCCGGGTTGCGGTGGTGCTCGAGCGCGAAGTGCCAGGCGCCGTAGAGCGTCAGCAGGCCGCCCAGGACGACGACGGCGACGTGGATGAGGGCGCCGGCGGCGGCGACCCCGACGCCCAGCGCGGTCACGACCGGCCAGTGCGAGGGGGCCGGCAGGTGGATGGCGTGCTCTTCGGTCGGCGGCGCCAGCGGCGCCCGACGCGGGCCGTGCTTCTCGCGCCAGTAGGTGTCGCGCCCGTAGATGGGCGGGATGGCGTCGAAGTTGTGCGGGGGCGGCGGCGAGGAGGTCCGCCATTCGAGCGTGCGGCCGTCCCAGGGGTCCGCCGGTGCCGGCGCGCCGCCGCGCAGGCTCCGGAGAGCGATCACGATGAAGAGGAGGATGGCGGCGGCGATGCCGAAGGCGCCGAGGGTCGAAACGAGGTTCCAGAAGCTCCAGGGTCCGTCGGGATACGTATAGATCCGGCGCGGCATGCCGATGGCGCCCAGATAGTGCTGGGGGAAGAAGGCGACGTTGAAGGCCACGAAGAGCAGCCAGAACTGCCAGCGGCCCAGCCGCTCGTCGAGCAGCCGGCCGGTGATCTTGGGCCACCAGTAGTAGGCGCCGGCGAAGAGACCGAAGAGGCTGCCGCCGATCAGAACGTAGTGCAGGTGGGCGACCACGAAGTACGAGTCGGTCTGCTGGAGGTCGACCGGGGGGGAGGCGTGCATGATGCCCGAGAGCCCGCCGATGGTGAACAGGCCGATGAGGCCGACGGCGAAGTGCAGGGCCGTAGTGGCCCGGATCGTCCCGCCCCAGAGCGTGGCCAGCCAGTTGAAGATCTTCACGCCGGTGGGGATCGCGATGATCATGGTAGCGATCGAGAACGCAGCGTCGGCGACCGGGCCCATGCCGGCGGCGAACATGTGGTGACTCCAGACGCCGAACCCGAAGAAGCCGATGAGGGCGCCGGAGTAGATCATGATGGGCGCCCCGAACAGGGGCTTGCGGGCGAAGGTGGGGAGCACCTCGGAGACGATGCCGAACGCGGGGAGGATCAGGATGTAGACCTCGGGGTGGCCGAAGATCCAGAAGAGGTGCTGCCACAGGTGGAGGTCGCCGCCGGCGCCCACGTCGTAGAAGTGGGTGCCGAAGAAGCGGTCGAACGTCAGGAAGATCAGCCCCACCGTGACCGGCGGGAAGGCCAACACGATGAGGAACTGGACCACCAGCGTCATCCAGACGAAGAGGGGCATGCGCATCAGGCTCATGCCCGGCGCGCGCAGATTGAGGATCGTCACGATGAAGTTCACCGCGGCGATCATCGAGGAGGCGCCCAATACTTGGAGACTCAGCATCCAGAAGTCGACATTCGGGCCAGGCGAGAACTGTCGGGAGGTGAGGTTGGCGTAGCCGAACCAGCCGGCGTCCGGCGGCGTCCCCCTGAGCCAGCTCGCGTTCAACAGCAACCCGCCGGCCAGGAAAATCCAGTACGACAGCGCGTTGAGGCGGGGGAACGCCACGTCCCGCGCGCCGATCATCAGCGGGATCATGTAATTGAACAGGGCGGCGTTGAGCGGCATGACCGCCAGGAAGATCATCGTGGTGCCGTGCATCGTGAAGAGCGCGTTGAAGGTCTCCGCGCTGACGATGGTGCCGCCGGGCCGTGCCAGCTGCAGCCGGATCACCAGGGCCTCGATCCCCCCCAGCAGGAAAAAGCCGAAGGCCGTCGCGCCGTAGAGGATCCCGATCCGCTTGTGGTCGACGGTCGTGACCCAGCTCCAAACGCCGGTCGCCGCCGGCGCCTGCACCTGCTGGAAGGCGAGCTGGCGGATCGCCATCACTTGAGACTCACGAGGTACGCGGCCAGGGTGCGGGCGTCGGGCTCGCCGAGCCCGAGGTTGGGCATCTTCACGCCGGGCTTGAGCGCGGCCGGGTTGCGGAGCCACGCAGTGACGTTCTCGACGGTGGCGGGGAGCAGGCCGGCGGCCAGCGTCTGACGGCTGCCGAAGTGCGTGAGGTCCGGACCCAGCGTTCCCGCCGACACCCCGCGGATCGTGTGGCAGCCGACGCACGCGTTGCGTGTGAAGACCGCCTTGCCGTCGGCGGCGGCGCCCGCCGGCTCGGCCGGCGGCGCCTTCTGGGCGGCGACCCAGCGCTCGAAGGCGGCCGGCGTGTCCACGAAGACGCGGACGCGCATGTTGGCGTGGGAGGCGCCGCAGAACTCCGCGCACTGGCCCAGGTATTCGCCGGGCGCGTCGGGGGTGAGGGCGATCTGATTGATCCGGCCAGGAACGACGTCGCGCTTGCCGCCCAGCTGGGGCACCCAGAAGGAGTGAATGACATCGGGCCCCTCCAGCCGCAGCACGACCGGGCGGCCCGCCGGCAGGTGGAGCTCGTTCGCCGTCACCAGACCGAGCGACGGGTAGCGGAACTCCCACCACCACTGCCAGCCGCGCACGACGACCTCCAGCGCGCCGCGCGGCGCCGCGCCCTGCGTGCGGAAGATGACCTGGATGGTGGGGATGGCGATGACCAGCAGGACCAGGGCCGGCGCGATCGTCCATCCGATCTCCAGCAGCGAGTGGCCGCGCGTCTGGCGGGGCAGCGGCGCTCCCGCCCGCTCGCGGTACCGTAGAAGCACCCAGGCCAGAACGGAGGAGACGACGAGCGCGATGCCGATCGTCACCCACGCGATCAGGCCATAGATGTCGAGGATCGCCCGCGCGACGTCCGAGCGCGCGACCAGGCTGCTCTGGGGCGTATCCCACGCGCAGCCGCCGAGGACGACGGCGACGCCGGCGAGAGTGGTACGCAGGCCGTGGCGCCGGCAGGGGGTCACGGGGCTCGACGATACCGGGCCCGGGCGGCCCCCGCAAGCGGGGAGGCTAGTGCCGTTCCAACTATTCGCGCCAAGGGAGGCGCCGTGTACGTCGTTCGTAGACAGATTTAGCCCCGATCCGAAATAAGCTCGCAGGTGAAAGCGGCACATGGCCGCGAACATGGGCGGTGTTCAGGAGATGGTTCGACCGCAGCCAGCGCCTCTATAGGAGGACGTGGGTGCGCACGTACCCTCGCTGGCCACGGCCGCTACCGACGCCGCGTTTCCGCACA
>DASYUQ010000104.1 GCA_036001065.1 Candidatus Methylomirabilota bacterium | reverse complement strand
CGTCCTCGGTCTGATCCTCGCTTCAAAGGAAGCGGTAAGGCATTTCGACTCCGCGGGCGGCAGCATCATCAATATCAGCTCGAGCGCCAGCACCCTCACGCTTCCGAACACCGCGGTCTACAGCGCCACCAAGGCGGCCGTCGATGCCGTAACCAGATCGCTGGCCAAGACGCAATCCTGGTCGGCTTCTCCACGGGCGGCGGTGAAGTCGCCCGCTACATCGGCCGCCACGGCACGAAACGTCTGGCCAAGGCGGCGCTGGTCTCCGCAGTCCCGCCGCTGATGCTGAAGACGGAGGCCAATCCTGGCGGGCTGCCGATCGAAGTCTTCGACAACATCCGCGCCGGCGTCACCGCCGACCGCTCGCAGTTCTTCAAGGATGTCAGCGGGCCGTTCTTCGGCGTCAACAGGCCGGGCGCCAAGGTCTCGCAAGGCATGCGGGACGCGTTCTGGTTCCAGGGGATGCAGGCCGGTCACAAGAACGCGCTAGATTGCGTCAAGGCCTTCTCCGAGACGGACTTCACCGAGGACCTCAAAAAGTTCGACGTGCCGACGCTGATCCTTCACGGCGACGACGACCAGATCGTGCCGATCGGCGCCGCGGCTCTCGCCTCATCGAAACTCGTCAAGAACGCGACCCTGAAGGTCTATGCAGGCGCACCCCACGGCCTGACCGACACGCACAAGGCCCGGCTCAACGCCGACCTGCTGGCATTCCTCAAGGCCTAAGGTGCCACCCTTTCCTACCAGTCTCCGGGGCGAGGTGAATCGGTTGCGAAGCGGCCGAAAGCGGAGAAGATCTACGCCGGGTAGCCGCTAGCGCCTCTGGTGTTGCGCTATCGCCGCCTTCGCGCGGCGGTCGAGCTCCTCGCCCGACACGTCCTCGATGTGCGTCGAGATGTGCCACGTGTGGCCAAACGGGTCCTCGAACGTTCCCAGCCGGTCGCCGTAGAACTGGTCGGCGACCGGCCGCTTGACCTTCGCTCCCGCAGCGATCGCCTGGCGCGCCACGGCATCGACGTCCTCGACGTACATGTGCAGGCTGATCGGCGAGCCGCCGTAGTGCGCCGGGCCGTGCGCGTCAAAGTCCGGATGAACGTCGGCGAGCATGACGACGGTGTCGCCGATCCGCACCTCGGCATGGCCGAGCTTCCCGGTCGGCGCCTTGTGCCGGAACAGCTCGACGGCGCCGAACGCCTTCTTGTAGAAGTCGAGCGCGCGCTCGGCGCCGTCGACGATCAGGTAGGGCGAGACGCGGTTGTGCCCCTCGGGAACTTTCTTCACCGCCATCGCGGTCTCCTTCCTTGAAGGGAGTCACGGTCAGTCACCATCGCATACACCGTGGCTAAGGGTACACCCGGTTCACTCACCTTGACCCCTTCGTCCCGAAAGACCAGGTCCTCGGGGCGAGGAAGGAAGTCAGGAACGACCTTGAGCCTTCCGAGAGGTTCGACCGTGTACCTGATGTTCTCGCTCATAAGTTTGCTTGCCCTTGCGCCAGTAACCGGCGCGGCCCTCACGCAGTGGCACGCCGCCGCGTGCGGCGAGCCGCGTCGACCGCCTCGCGGACCAGCTTCCGAATGCCACGAGGCTCAATCCCCTTCGTTCGTGACTGCACTCCGTCGACGAAGGCGAACAGCCGCTCGCGTGTCGCGCGCCTCCGAACCTCGCTCGTGTCAATGTAGAAGCGGAGCGCCTCTCGGAGCAGCTCCGACTTCGTGCGATTCTCCTGCGCGGCGATCCGCTCGGCATCTTTGAGGAGCTGCGGCGGGAGGGAAATGGTGACGGGTCGTCGTGTGCCCACGCCGGGCGCCTCAAGAGCGTTCGGCAGGAAAGTCACCCATGGGGAGGTAAGGTCAGCGGGAGCGCGACCGCGACGCCGCGTGACGGCGGCTGCGCGCACGCATCTTGGCCCTCCGACGAACGTCACGGACGCGCCATCGCGGATGCCGAGGGCACTTCTATCACCAAGCGGCCGCGACCTCTTCGGCGTCTCGCCGTGACGCTGAACACGCGGTGCGTGTACGACGAGCTCGCCGAGCGGAAGGACCGGGTCCACAACTCTACGCGCGAAAGGGCCTCGCCCCGGGGTAACATCCGGTCGTCACAGGAAGTGCTGGCTCCCTGGGGAGAGCACCGATGCCGCCGATCCCGTCACTGGTCATCGACCGCTTCAAACGGCTCCCGCGCCGCTCCGAGGAAGTCTGGCAGGGCGGCCTGGTCCGCGTGCGGGCATGGCTCGAAGAGCCGGACGGCGCTCTGCGCCGTCCGTGGGCAGCGGTGTGGGTGAGTCTCGCGACGGGCCTGGTGAACGTCCAGCTCGAGACGGCAGACGCCGCGCCCGACTCGACGCTCGCGCTCCAGTCCCTGGCCGACCTCGGATTCAAGTTCGCCCGGTGCCGGCCCGCCCGCCTGGAGGTGGCCGATGAGGCTCTGGGCGCCCAGCTCGCCGCCGCGCTGGCCGACTCCGAGCTCGCGGTGAGCGTGCGCGACGGGCTCCCGGCCGTCCACCAGATGGTCCGGCAGATGGCACGACAGGTCGACGACGCCCCGACGCCGCCCGACGCGCTCGACGCGCCGGGTGTGACGGTCGAGCGGATGCGGGCGTTCGCCGCCGCCGCGCACGACTTCTACCAGGCCGCGCCCTGGCGGTACCTCAGCGACGCGGATCTCATCCACGTCGAGGCGCCCGCCGTCGCTCCCGGCCTCAGGCACGTCACGGTGCTCGGCGCCGGCGGCCGCACCTTCGGACTCGGCTTCTTCGCAAGCCCGAAGGAGTTCGAGGCCCTCCAGGCCAGCCTCGAGCCCGAGGCCTTCCTGAGCGGCCGCGGCAAGTGGGCCGTGCTCTACGGCCCGCTCCCGGACATGCCGTTCGGCGATGTCGATCTCTGGGAGGAGCACCACCTGCCCGTGGCCGGCCCGTCGGCCTACCCCGTCACGATGTGGTTCGGTCCGGATGGCCGGCTCCGTCGGCCCCGCGCGGCCGAGCTCGCCGACCTGGAAGCCCTCCTCCTCGCGCTGGCGCAAAGCACCGAGGCGGAGATCGACAGCGGCCGCTGGAGTCGCGAGGTGCGGACCCACGAGGGTCCGCGGGCGGCTACGCTCGCGATCCCCGAACTGCTCGCGCCGCTCGACGCACCGCCCCCGCGGCAGCCGGGGCCGCCGGACCGCCGGGCCATGGAGCGCGTGATGGCCGAGGTCGAGCGCTTCGCACAGACTTCGATGTTCGAGTCCCTGAACGAGGCCAACGCGGCCCTCCACCGGCGGTTCTCAGGGCCGATCGATGAGCTGCCGTCCACCGCGACCACCCCGTTGGAAAAGGCACAGGACCTGATGTACCGGGCGTTCGAGGCGCGCGGGCGCCGCCGGATCCAGCTCGCCCGCAAGGCGCTCGAGCTGTCGGCCGACTGCGCCGACGCCTACGTCATGCTGGCCGAGGAGAGCCGCCACCCGGAGGAGGCCCGGACCCTCTACGAGGCGGGCGTGGCGGCTGGCGAACGCGCGCTGGGGTCGGACCTGTTCGCGCAGGAGGCAGGCCACTTCTGGGGGATCGTCCGGACCCGGCCGTACATGCGCGCGCGGTTCGGCCTCGCCCGGTGCCTGGAGGCTCTCGACCGGCGCAAGGAGGCCATCGAGCACTACCGCGAGCTGCTCCGGCTCAATCCCGGCGACAATCAGGGCGTGCGCTACTCGCTCCTCGCCGCGCTCCTGCTCGGCGCGCGCGATGCGGAAGTCGCCACGCTCCTCGACCAGTTCGGCGACGAGCCGACCGCTGGCGCTACGGCCGCGCCCTCTCGGTCTTCCGGCGCGAGGGCGACAGCCGTGCCGCGCGCGAGCGCCTGCGCGAGGCGCTCCGGACCAACCGCCACGTGCCGCAGTTCCTCGCGGGTGAAAGCGAATGGCCTGGCCCCGACCCCGCCAGCTACGCCCCGGGCAGCCGGGAGGAAGCCGTGAGCTGCGAGGCGGAGCTCGGCGAGGCGTGGCGGGCGACGCCGGACGCGACGCGCTGGCTCCGCGCCCACGCCCCCCGCCGGAAATCGGGGAGGCGCCGCACGCGCTGACGGAGTTCTGGATCAGCGGTCTACTTCGACCTCTCTGAGGCGACGCGCTTAGTCAGTTCGCCGATGATGATCGCTCTTGCCAGGTCCCCCGACTCGTCGACCCGCACTCCGAGCGCTGCCCCGATCCGAGGATAGAGACCGTCTCCGGCTCGATACCTCCGTGATCTGGCTTTGCCTTCCGGGCGCAGGAAACCGGCCGCAACCGCCGCAGCGAGATCGTTGGTCGCGGTCGCCGGGCTCACGTCGGCAAGCGGCCGATAGTAGCGCGGGGTGACGCTCCGCCCGAAGAAGGCATCCCACACCGCGTTGGCCACACGGGGCGCGAGGCCAGTGGCAGTCACGGCTTCTTCCACCGCCGTCCAAATCCTCTGCTGAACACGTTCTCTCAGGTCGAGAGCCCGCACCTGGCGGAGTTGGGCCTCCATGTGGGCGCGGATGAGCGGCGTGACATCGACGGCGGGATCGAAGGTCTCGCCGAGGCACCGGAACGCCGCGTAGTAGTCGGACAGATGTCGTCCCCACCATTCTTCCAGCGAGGTGAACTCCGGGAGTTTGAAGCCCCCTCGATACATCGCCAGAGAGGCGACAACCCGGGAAGCCCGACCGTTGCCGTCTTTGAACGGGTGGATGGCAGCCACGGCCCCGTGGATCCAGGCGGCACCGATGGCGGGATGCTCGAGCCCCTTCTGTATGACCGAACACGCGCTGTCAACAAGACCAGGCGCGTTCTCCGGAGGCGTTGACTGAAACACGAGTTCGCCGGTGCGGTTGTCCACGACATACGCCGGGCCGGTGCGGAACCGTCCTGCCCCGGCCCCCCAATTTCCTGCAAGGATTCGATCGTGGAGGCCGATGAGCAGTTCGCGATCCCACCTGAAGGCTGCATCGTCTGCGCGTCGCAGGACGAAGCTCATGGCGTCGCGGTAGCCGCGGACGAGTGCTGCGTCCTCCTCTCGTGTCTCCGAGGGGCGGTCCCCAGCAAGAATCCTGTGGACCTCCTCGACCGTGACAGGTACCCCCTCCATCGAGGTGGAGGCGGCAACCGCCTCCGCCTCAAGGTCGCGCCGGAGGCGGCCAGCCCACGCTCGCGGGATCGGACCGCGGTAGTCGAGTTGGGTTCTCCAGCGGTCCAATTCGCCGACTAGGTCGACGACGGCCTTGGCGTCGTATGGGAGCAGCATGAGTCGATTCTACCATAAATAAACTATATTATTAGGCGATTATCTCGATAATCACCTAGGTGATTTTATCTCTAATCGACTACACATTTAGCCGGCCGGGACCGCCATGTTGCCGGTGCCGCGGATCACGCTTGCCAACGAGTTGAAGACCGGCCTGGAGATGAGTTGCGGACCGAGAGCGAGGTCCTCGAGGTGCGGCCATCGAGGTCGCGTCCAGATCAGGGGTTGATCAAGGTGCGAGCGACCACGCTCAACCAACACGACGAGGCCGTTCAGGTCGTCATCGCGAATCTCGTGGTACCGCGCCGCTCGACGTAGCACGGCAATCGGAGACATTGCAGGATGTCATAGCGAGGAGCAGACATTCGAAACCCGTAGCCCGGCCCGCGTTTAGGCCACAGCCATCTTGGGGCCGGTTGGGCCGGGTTGGGCGCCGTTCACGTCCAAAACACGGCCAACATTTAACGAGTCCAACCCCTGGCCGCACTAAGGGCTTGGACCAGATTTCTTGTCAGTCCGAACAGAGCGGCGCGACCGTACTAGAGTAGTCTCAAGGTTAGTAGAGGCAGCTGACAACTCCCAAGGTCACTGTGAAGTTGTCCCATGTAAAGGGCGCGGGGCGGGCTCGAACACGCACACTTTTTCGATCAGCTATAGGTGCCTAATACGTGAACGTGACCGGATCGACCGCGCGTATGGTAAACGCGGGAAGGATAAACGCGGAACTGACGCACGGTCCCTCGATCCTGCACTACGAGGCAAGGTCCACTATGACGGCGCCAAGACCGAGGAGTGCGAGATCATCATCTACGGCATGGGCCCGGCGACGAGCACACGCGTCGGGGAGAAATAATCGAACATGAGCGCGATCGCCCGCATCGCCGTGCCCGACCTCGTCACGAATTCCTACTTCCCCGCCCTCGCAGGCGAGGAGCTTGGCTTCTACCGTGCCCAGGGGCTCGACGGCCGGGTCGAGCTGCTGGCGCCGGCCCCGCGGGCCATGGCGGCGCTGCGGGACGGTGAGGTGGACTTCGTGGTGACGGGCGCCCACACCACGCTCACCGCCTTTCCGGGCTTCCAGGGGGCAAAGCTGGCGGTGACGGTGGCCCAGGGGACGCCGTGGCTGCTGGTGCTGCGCGCTGATGTTCCCGCCACGCGCGGCGACGTGCGCGCCGTGAAGGGCCTCCGCATCGGCGCCGCTCCGGGACCGGACGCCGCGCTCGGGCGTCTGCTGGCCGAGGCCGGCGTCGATCCCGAGCGCGATGGCGTGCAAATCGCCCGCGTGCCGGGCACCGAGCGTCCTGGCGCTTCCTTCGGCGTCCTCGCGGCGGAGGCGCTGCGCGCGGGGCTGCTGGACGGGTTCTGGGCCAACGCCCTCGGCAGCGAGACCGCGGTGCGCCAGGGCGTGGGTCGCATCGTGGTCGACGTCCGGCGCGGCGACGGCCCCCCAGCGGCGCGGGACTTCACTTTCGCCGCCCTCGTCACCACCGAGGCCCTCATCGCGCGCGATCCGCAGCGCGTGGCCGCCGCGGTGCGTGGCATCGTCGCCGCCCAGCGGGCGCTCCGCGCCGCGCCGGGGCGCGCGAGCGACGTCGGGCGGCGTCGGTTCCCGCCGGCGGCCGCCGAGATGATCGCGACGCTGGTCGAGCGCGACCTGCCGTTCTACGACCCCACGATCTCGGAGTCGTCGGTCACCGCCGTCAGCGCCTTCGCCCGCGCTCTCGGGCTGCTTGCCGCGCCGGTCGCCTACGACGACGTCGTCGCCACCCGCTTCCGCGACCTCTGGATGAGGTAGCTCACAGGCCGAGCGCGGTCGCCGGGACAGAGGATCCTCACCGCAATCCGAGAAACTTCTCCGGGAGCACCAGGGTGATCCCGGGCACGAACGACACGATCAGCAAGCCCACCAGCAGCACCAGCAAATAGGGCCAGAAGATCGGCATCACGCGTGCCATCGAGGAGCGGGCGATGCCGCAGGCGATGAACAGGCCCACGCCGACCGGCGGAAGAAAGAGCCCGATCCCCACGCAGGCGACGATGATGATGGAGAAATGGAGTGTGCTCACCCCCATCTGGGTGGCGATGGGATAGAAGATCGGCCCCAGAATGATGACCGCGGGAAATCCCTCGAGGAGGGCGGCGAAGAAGGTGAAGACCACGACGCTCGCCAGGATGAAGAACCACTTCTGTCCCGAGACGGCGAGGACCCAGCCGGAGACCATCTGAGGGACCTGGTCCCGGGCCAGGAGCCAGGTGAACACCGAGGCGCTGGCGATGAGCCACATGCTCACGGCGCTCAGCATGGCGCTCTCGAGAAGCAATTTGGGGAGATCCCGGAGCGGTGTCTCCCGGTACACACACACGCCTAGGATCAGCGCGTACACGACCGCCAGGACCGCGGATTCGGTCACCGTGGCGGCGCCCGTGAAGATGCTGCCGAAGATGAGGACCGGCAGCATGAGCGGCAGGAAGGCATGGAGCGCGGCGGATCCCAGACCCCGCCACGACGCGCGGGCCGCCACCGGCCAATCCTGGCGCCGCGCCTTGAAATAGATGAGGAGCATCAGCGCCGTGGCCAGGACGGCGGCGGGCAGAAAGCCGGCCAGAAAGAGAGCCGTAACCGAGATGTCTGCAATGGTGGCGAGGATGACCATCAGCAGGCAGGGCGGCACCAGGATGCCCATGGCTGAGGCGGCGCTCACGATCGAGACGGCTTCCTCGCGTCTGTACCCCGCCTTCTCCATAGAGGGAATCAACAGCGAGCCCATCGCCGCCACATCCGCTGTGGTGGAGCCCGAGATGCCCGAGAACAGGAGCTCCGCAACGACCGTCACGTGCGCGAGCCCGCCCCGCAAGTGCCCGACGATCGCCATGGCGAGGTCCACCAGACGGCGCGAGATCCCTCCTGTCTCCATCAAGGCACCCGCCAGGATGAACAGGGGGATGGCGAGCAAGACGAAGTTGTCCGCCCCGGCGATGAGCCGCTGTGGCAGCATGAGGAGGTTTGGCCCGCCCAGGATTATTAAGTAAAGGAGCGCGGGGAACCCGAGCGCCACCGCCAGCGGCGCGTTCAACACGAGCAGCAGGGCGAAGCCGGTAATCAAGAGCGTCGTGGAATCGATGCGTGCGGACTGGAAACCCGCCACGTGGGTCGCCAGCATATAAAGCACTGCCAGCCCACCGGCGCCCGCCAGAACAACCAGCAGAGGCCGCCTCGGCACAGCGGTCAATTGTCCCGGCGCGAACAGCAAGGTCGCGGAGACGCCGACGATGAGCGCCGCGGGATAGAGGCCCATGTCGAATCCGGCGCCCGCCGAGGGCTCGCCCCAGCGCAGTTGGAACAATCCCAGGCTCTGCCAGCAGATGCAGGCGAAGAAGAACACCTCGACCAGCCGGGTCGCGGCGTCAACGTAGGGGATGGTTCGGGGATCGAGGCGCTCGATGAACAGGCTGACGCTCGGGTGGGCCCGCCGCCGCTGCGCGACGGCGCCGCCCAGGAACGTCAGCCACACCAGGACCAACGTCGCGATCTCGTCGGACCCCGCGATCGGGCGGTTGACGATGTAGCGGAAGACCACCCCGGCCAACACCACGACGACCTGGACGGCCATGACGAAGATCGTGGCCGCTTCCATGCCGTGGGCGAGGATGCTCTGCAGCACACCACGGGCCCAGGGGCCGATTACTTGGTGGCCTTCTCGATCTCCGCATACACCCGCCGCAGGTAGTCCTTGTCCACGCGATCCGCGAACTTCTCATGCACCTTCAGGGAAAGCTGGCGGAACTGTTCGCGTGCCTGTGGGGTGAGGGCCGTGACCTGGACCCCCGCCTCCTTGATGCGCCGGGTGGCTTCAGCATCACGATCCAGCATGGCCTTCCGCTCCCACCGCCCAGCTTCCTTCATGGCCTGAGTCAGGATCTCCTGGTTCGCCTTCGGCTGGGCGTCGAACCATTTCTTGTTGAACATCATGAGGTAGTGCAGGAAGCCGTGGCGGCTCTCCGTCATGTACTTCTGGACCTCGTAGAGCTTCACGTCGACGATGGTCCCGGAAGGATTTTCCTGTCCGTCCACCAGCCCTTGCTGGAGGGCGGTGTACAGCTCCTTGAAGTCCACGGGGGTGGGGCTCGCCCCCCAGGCTTCGTACTGTGCCGAGAGGAGCGGAGAGGGAATGACGCGGATCTTCATGCCCTTGAAGTCGTCGGGCGTCCGGATCGGCTTCCTGCCCGACGTGAAGTTCTTGAATCCCGAACTCCAGAAATCCGCGCCTTTCAGTCCCTTGGCCTCAAGGGACTGAAGCAGCTCCTGACCGAGAGGGCCGTCCAGCACCTTCCACATGGCTTCCTCGTCGGTCCATAGGAACGGAAAGTCCAAGACCATGACCTTCGGAACGAAGAGGGAGATGGTGGGGGGCGTCTGCTGAGTCACCTCGATGGTGCCGAGGATGGTGCCTTCCACCTGGTCACGAAGACCTCCCAGCTGCTGCGCGGGGTAGATCCGGACTTCGTAATACCCTTTCGTGCGCTGCTCGACCAACTGCTTGAACATCTCGGCCGCCTTGTGGGGCGGCGTGATCGTCTGCTGATTGTGCGAGAACTTGATGACGACCTTGCCGGAAGGTTGCGCCGCGGGCCCACCGCCACCGGTCACGGCGAGCAGCGTCAAGGGCACCAGCAGCACCACTATTCGACGGCCCATGATCCCCATAATGTGTTGCCTCCTTGTCGGTCAGGCCGGTGCGCGGCTGCCTGGCGACGGTCTAGACGGCTGCGGGAGCGGTCGATCGGCTTCGTCCCGCACACGCCGAGTGCAGCTCGGCCATCACCTGGTGCAGCGGGAGGACGTCGCCGTACTTCATGTGAATCTCGAAGAGCGCCACCTTGTGGCTCGTCTGGCCGCGATCGGCCACGCACTCCTCCGGGATGATGACGCGCAGGTTGTAGGAGAACGCGTCGATGGCCGTCCCGCGGACGCAGCCGCTGGTGACCATGCCGGTGACGATCAGGGTGTCCACCCGGTGGTAGATGAGATAGCTGGGCAGATCCGTGCCGAAGAAGACGCTGGGCCACGTCTTGGCGATGACGATGTCCCCGCGTTGCGGAGCGATATCCGGCACGATCGTGTTGGCCTTCGGGTCCAGCATCCCCGGGTGTGCGATGGAGCCGCCGCCTTTCCATCGCCCCCGCTCGCAGGTCGTGGCCCCCGATTTGGAGCGGCTGTAGAAGACCGGGATGCCAAGCGGCCGGGCGTGCTCCAGCAGGCGGCGGATGGCCGCGACCGCCGGATATCCGGTGGCGCTGTGGCCGAGGGGGAAGGCGCTATCTACAAAGCCGTACGTCATGTCCACCACGATGATGGCCGGCCTCTCCCCCATGCCGACCCGCCCTTCCCCCATGCCGCCTTTCGCATAGAGCTGTCGTTCGGCCTCGGGAATCACATCGTCCCAGATCGCCATTGACTCTCCTCCATTACGCGGTTCCGCGCGAACACCTAGCACCGCTTCGCCGCGCCTGTCAAGACCGCCGGGCGAACCGACGGCACGCCCTGGCCTGGTTGACATCTCGTCGCCGTGGTGGTCGTAATAGGCCCTCGAGTCGATGACCGTCATCGGACAATCGCTCAGGCGCAAGGAAGACCGCGCCCTTGTGGCCGGCCGCGGACGCTACCTCGACGACCTCGCGCTACCGGACATGCTGCATGTCGGCGTCGTGCGCAGCACGCACGCTCACGCGCGCCTCGGCAAGGTCATCGTGGACGAGGCGCTGGCCCTGCCGGGCGTGGTGGCCGCCTTCACGGCGGCCGACCTGCCCGAGCTGGGCGAGGCCATTCCCGCCTACGGGCAGCTCAAGAACTTCCGCGACTACCAGCAGCCCGTGCTGGTGCGCGACAAGGTCCGCTACGTCGGCGAGCCAATCGCGGCAGTGGTGGCCGACACGGCCTACCGCCTGGCCGATGCGCTCCCCCGCGTCACCGTGGAGTACGAGGACCTGCCGGTCATCACCTCGACGGAGTCGGCGTTGCGCAGCGCCACGCGGATCCACGAGGCGTGGCCCGACAACCTGGCGGGGATTTCCCAGCGCACCATCGGCGAGCCCGAGGCCGCGATGCGCACGGCCGACGTCATCGTCCATGAGCGGCTCCGCCATCCGCGCAGCGCCGGCATGCCGATCGAGCCCCGCGGCGTGGTGGCCTACGAGGATCGGCTCACGGGGGTTCTCGTCGTCATCACCTCCACCCAAACGACCTATCTCGTGCGCGGGGCCATCGCGCACGTGCTCGGATTGCCCGTCGAACGGATCCGGGTGCTCGCGCCGGATGTCGGCGGCGGCTTCGGCGCCAAGGCGCAGACCTACGCCGAGGAGATCCTCGTTCCCACGGTGGCGCGTCGACTGAAGCGACCGGTGAAATGGATGGAGACGCGGCAGGAGCACTTCGTGGCCACCTGTCACGATCGCGAGCAGACGCACGAGGTGCGCGTAGGATTCCGTCGCGACGGCACCATCGTGGCCATCGACGGCAAGTTCCAGGCGGACTTCGGCGCCTACACCATCCAGGACGACGCGGCGATCCTCAACACCGTCGTCCACCTGTGCTCGCCCTACCGGGTCGCGCACTACCGCAACGTCTGCGAGAACCTCGTCACCAACAAGACCTACAGCGCGGCGTACCGCGGCGCGGGACGGCCCGAGGCCGCCTTCGTGATGGAGCGGCTGCTCGACATCGCGGCGCGTCGCCTCGGGCTCGACCCGGCGGAGATCCGCCGGCGCAACCTCATCCGGGCCGAGGAGATGCCGTACCGGCCCGGGCTGCCCTACAAGGACGGCGTGGAGATCGTCTATGATCCCGGTGATTTCCTGGCCGCCTTCGATCGGACGCTCGAGCTCATCGGCTACCGGGAGCACCGCGCGCGGCAGGCGTCGCAGCCAGGCGGGCGCCGTCGCATCGGCGTCGGGGTGGCGTGCTATCACCAGGGCACCGCGCTGGGGCCGTACGAGGGCGCCAACGTGCGCGTCGATCCCAGCGGGCAGGTCTATGTCTTCGTGGGCTTCTCGTCCCAGGGGCAGGGGCATGCCACCACGTTCGCGCAGATCGCCGCCCAGGAGCTCGGCGTGCCGTTCGATGACGTGACCATCGTCGGCGCGGATACCGACGCGTTGCCGTATGGGTTCGGCGCGCTGGCCAGCCGGCTCGCTGCCAATGCCGGTCCCGCCGTGGCCAGGGCCGCCCGCGAAGCCCGGCGCCGCGCCGCCCTCGTCGCGGCGTCCATGCTGGAATGCGCCCCCGAAGACATCGTGCCCGACAACGGTCGCCTGCACGTCGCCGGCGTGCCCGAACGAAGCGTCGCGCTCGGGGAGGTGGCGAAGGTGGCGGCCAAGGGCAAGGTCCTGGCCCCCACGGGAGAGCCCGGACTGAACACCTGCGCCTACTTCTATCCCAAAACCGTCACGTGGGCATTCGGCGCCCAGGCCGCGGCCGTCGAGGTCGACGTGGAGACATGCGCGGTGCGACTGCTCCGCTACGTCGCTGTTCACGACAGCGGCCGCCCCATCAATCCGATGATCGTCGAGGGCCAGCTCCACGGCGGGGTGGCCCAGGGCGTCGGCGCCGCCCTGATGGAAGAGCTGGTGTACGATGCGGGCGGCCAGCTCGTGACCGGGAGCTTCATGGACTACGCGATGCCGAGGGCCGCCGATCTGCCTGAGATCACCACGGCCCTGATCGATCATCCGTCGATCATCAACGAGCTGGGAATCAAGGGGGCCGGGGAGAGCGGCGCGATCGCGCCGGGTCCCGCCATCGCCAACGCCGTCGAGGACGCCCTGGCGGCGTTCGGGATCACGATCCGCGAGCTGCCCGTCACTCCGGCGCGAATCTTTGAGATGCTCGCGCGCGCCAGGAACGAGCCGAGACGATAAGGATCGATGTGACGAGGAGTCATCCGGACACGAGGTGACGGGATGTTCAAGATGTGGCCGCAAGATTTCGATTGGTCGTGGCATCTGATCCGTCCGATCGCCGAAGGGATTTACGGCGGCGGCGAGTTCAACGAGATCTACCGGGCCGCGGAGCGCATGACCTTGGGCGACAAGGAGTCGTGGTACCGCGAGTGGCTGCACCTCGCCGAGGAGATTGACGGCCTGGGAAGACAGGCGCAAGCGGCCGGTCACACGATCAGCGCCCGCGATCACTATCTGCGCGCCTGCAACTATTACCGCTGGGCCGAGTTCTTCCTTCTCCCCGAGGACACGCGACGCGTTCACACCTACGACCGCTGCGTCGCGTGTTTCCGAGCCGCCGGCCGTTACTTCACGCCGCCTCTGGAACAGGTGGAGGTGCCGTACGAGGACACCACGCTGCCCGGATACTTCTACCCGGCCATGAACGAGGGCGGGAAGAAGGCGCCTGGCCTCGTGTACGTAGCCGGGGCCGACGTGCTGAAGGAGGAGCTGTATTTCCTGGGCGGGAGAGCGGCCATCGAGCGCGGCATGGCGTTACTCGTGGTCGACATGCCGGGACAGGGCGAGACCCTCCGTCATCGCAGGATCGTGAGCCGCCACGATTACGAGGTACCCGTGGGCGCCGCGATCGATTATCTCCAACGACGGCCGGAGGTCGATGACAGCCGGATCGCCCTCATTGGCAGGAGCTTCGGCGGCTATTACGCGGCGCGGGCGGCCGCCTTCGAGAAGCGCCTGAGCGCCTGCGCGATCTTCGGCGCCCTGTACGACGGTGTCGACCTCTACGACACCTATCCTTCCATCCGGAACCAGCTGCGCTGGCTCACGGGAGCGAAGGACCTCGAGGACGCCCGAGAGCGACTGAAGGCCTTTTCCCTGAAGGGCGTGGTAGACAAGATCTCCTGCCCGCTCCTCGTCGTTCACGGCGAGGACGACCACCTCGTGCCCGCGCGGCATGCGCAGCGCATCTATGACGAGGCGCGGACCGAGAAGCAGCTCATCCTTTATAAGCCCGGGGAGCCGGGCTCCATTCATTGTTCGTACGATGGATTCCCCTACACCATCCCTGCCTTGTTCGATTGGCTTGCCGATCGGCTCGCGGTGAGGGCACGGAGATAGTCCCTCAAGTCTCATCCGGACCGGCGAACGCTGCGCGGCCGCACACGTCATGCAGTGCGCCGCCGTCATGCGGAGCGTCGTCCCGCACTCACACTGCGGCGCCGCGGCCACCCGTTATCGAGGTCTCTCTTGGCATCCACCGCCGTGATCATCAAGGTCATGGGATTGAACGGGCCGCGGGCGTCCCCTCGATGAGGGCGTGATCGGCGAGGCCGTCGACGCGGCGGTCCCCAATCGCGTCG
Source organism: Candidatus Methylomirabilota bacterium (assembly GCA_036001065.1). NCBI lineage: Bacteria > Methylomirabilota (SeqCode) > Candidatus Methylomirabilota bacterium. Next base: position 3,806 of record DASYUQ010000104.1, on the reverse strand, counting down.
CCTGCTGGCTTGCAGGCCGCCCCTGCGGTGGCCTGCCCGGCCTGGTGGGCCTGGTCCGCGCTGGTGTGGACCCGGCCGTCGCCATGAAGATCAGCGGCCACCGCACTCGCGCTATCTTCGACCGCTACAACATCGTCGCGGAGGCTGACCTACGGGACGCGGTGGTGAAAACCACCGCCTACGTCGCTTCCCTGCCCGCCGCCTCGAACGTGACCCCGCTCCGCTCCGCTGCCGAAGCCTCTGCGCGGTAGAACACGGACACGATACGGACAAAAGCACGGAGGGGTTAGGGAGTCGCGTTCCCTAGCCCCTCATCTTCCGTGGTTGCGCGGGCTGGATTTGAACCAGCGACCTTTTGGGTTATGAGACCGTGACTCGCACCAGAACCCCTCGGCGAATCGCCGATTCGCCGAGGGGTTACCTCTTGTTCCGTTGGTTCCCGTTGGCTCACTGTGGGCCGAGCGTAGCCCGCCGCGGGCACGTTTTCAGGCACGTTCGCTCGGCGTAGAGGGTTGCCCGATTCTTTGAGGACTTGCGAGACGTCGAGCCTTACGAACTGGTTTTGGCACATTGTTCGCTCGCTAGCCGTTGACACATGAGTTCGCGCGTTCAGCATCTCCCACGCCCTTGTCGAGGCTCTCGTATCGGAGCTGATCTGGTGACCGGTGATCCCTGAAGCAAATCGCAGACAGCTATCGGAGCAGCAGCGTGCCGTACAGCGCCTCCGGTTAGGGGCCAACCCGTATCTGTTCCGGGTCCAGGCCGACGCCGAGGGCTTTCCGGTCATCCCCGGGCGGTACGGCAAGATCTCCGTGAGCGCGCGGCGGGATGTTTGTCGTCTCCGTAAGCCGTTCTTGATTCATGCACATCTGACCGTGGTGCTGCGGGAACCAACGGGTGCGCCGGAGCGTGAATGTCTCAGGGATCGTTAGCGCTGGCCCACGTATGAAAGCCACAGTCGATGCGACGTCCCGCCTAGAGCGCTCAGTGCAGCTTCTCCTGGCGCGGCTCGGTCGACTAGAGGACCTGGTCTGCCAGGGAGAGGAAGCGGCCTGGGCCCCCTACCTCGCCGCGCTTGATACGCTCGCCCGCGTCCTCGACCACATGGCGCCGGGCCGACGTGGAGAGCTGCTGGCAACCTCTCAGATGGCCGCCCGCCTGAATCTGAGCCCGAAGACCTTGCTCCGCCGGAAAGCCAGGGGAGAGATCTGCCCGGCTGTCCAGCGGGGCAAGCTGATTCGCTGGCGCGGCGACGAAATCACACGCTGATCGCTTCGTCGGATCCAGCCTCCGCCCCGTGTGCCTGGGGGTTCACGTGGGGCGAGTTACCCTCGCGCGCGGGCTAGGCGACGCGTAACGAGACTCCCTGTGAAAGCGGGCACTCTTCCTCGGCCTATGACGGCGGGGGGAGGCGTGGTTGCGCCTGGGTTGCGTCCGGTGCAGCGTGCTCGGCGCCGGGCTGCCAGCCGTATCGATGTGGCCGGCATCTCGTTGTGTCACCTGCTCGTGACCTGGTGTGACCGCCTGACACGCGGCCAAAGCTGCTGTCTGACGCCGTTCAGCAAGTCTCGAAAATCACAAGCGACTCTCTCGAAGCTCACTCTACCGATGCCTTGGTCCCATTCTTGCGAGTAGTCCGCTGGACATGGCAGACAACGGTGCTTCCTCTACCCCCTGCATACGTGACGGGTCGGACCCGCGCCTCCACATCGCCGACTGGGATGAGTACTTTCTTGAGATCGCCATGACCGTGGCCCGAAAGTCGAAAGACCCAGATTGCCTTGTCGGCGCCGTGACTGTGTCGGCGGACGGCTTACTGCTCGCAACCGGGTACAACGGATTCCCGCGCGGCGTGTACGACGATGTAAAGCTTCTCAAGGACCGCAACGAGAAAGGAACACTGTCGACGGCACCGCGTTCGCCATGAACTCTTTGGAGGGAAACCATGGCATACCAGGCCGAAATCAGTCGTAAGACCCCGGGTTGTTTCTTGTTTTTGATCGACCAGTCGGAGTCGATGGAAGACGCTTTTGGCGGCGGAGAGGCTGGCAGAAGGAAGGCCGAGGAGCTGGCGACGATACTCAACAAGCTTATTCATAATCTGTGCATCCGTTGCGCCAAATCGGACTCTATTTACGACTACTTTCACGTCGGTGTGCTGGGCTACAGCGAAGACAGCTGTAAACCGGCGCTCGGCGGTGAGCTGAGCGGGCGCTCTTTGGTACCGATCAGTGAATTGGCAAGCAAGCCGTTGCGCATCGAAGAACGAACAAAGCAATCGGACGATGGCGCCGGCGGGGTGATGGACCAAACTGTGAAATTTCCAGTCTGGTTCGACCCATATGGGAAAGGGGGTACTCCGATGTGCGCCGCGCTCAAGGACGCAACCAAGATTGTCGAGACGTGGTGCCAGGAGCATCCGCAGGGATTTCCGCCGATCGTCATCAACATCACCGACGGCGAGGCAACGGATGGAGATCTCGTGGCCGCGGCGCGTAAGTTGACGGCGGTCGGCGGCGAGGACGGTTCGGCGTTGCTCTTCAACATCCATCTGTCGTCGACGGCCGGGCCATCGATCGAATTGCCGGGCAACGCCAACAAACTTCCGGATCAGTATGCCAAGGCGCTGTTTGACGCGTCATCGACGCTCACACCGTTCATGGTTGCACGCGCGACGGAGCTGGGTTTGCCGGCCGCGGAAGACTCGCGCGGATTCATCTTCAACGCGCAGCCGTTGCACGTAATCCATTTTCTCGATATCGGCACGCGGCCGGCTAATGTGCGCCTGCGCTGAGACCAGTGGGCAGCTCCGGCGGTGAACCACGCCACGGCGGCCAACCCGTGCGACATCAAGGCCTTCTGTTGCCCAAAGTCGGGCAACAGTGTTGAGGAATACGAGGATGCATGGGCGCATCGGCAAACTCGTACCCCGGCCGGCATCCGCGTGGCGGTGGCCGATGGCGCCACCGAAAGCAGTTTCGCCAAGCTCTGGGCGGTGTTGCTCGCCGAAAGCTATGTGCGCAGTGAGCTCGCCGGGGCGGAGTTTTTTGCGCGGCTTGGGGCCGCGCGCCGCCTCTGGCGGCGAAGATTGGCGGGACGCCCGCTCCCCTGGTTCGCCAGCGAAAAGGCCGAGCAGGGCGCGTTCGCGGCGTTTCTCGGCGTCGAGATTGACGCTCACCAGAACCGGTGGACGGCGCTGGCCGTTGGTGACTGTTGCCTCATGCAGGTCGATGACGTCGGTAAAGGGATGCGGGTGCTCAAAGCGTTCCCCTTGCAGCAATCGTCGCAATTCACCATGAGCCCGTATCTGATCGGCTCGAGATCGGACGGCGAACCGCCGCACGAACGGATCCAAATCAGCACGGGCAGCCTGCGCGATGGAGACATGCTTCTGCTCGCCAGCGATGCGATGGCCGCCTGGCTGCTGAAACAGCAGGAAGACGGGCGACCATTGTGGAGGTGGCTGTACCGGAAGCTGAGTACGCCAGAGAGCTTTGCCGCGATGGTCGCCTACGGCCGCAAGCATGGATTGCGCAACGACGACTTTACCCTGGTCCGCGTCATTCATCACGATGCACCGGTTGCAGCGAAGGAGAGATAACGATGGGGGCCTGGCCGGACCTGACCGAATACCATGAGGCGGTTCAGCACCCGCAGAAGGCTTTTGCTGACCCAGGATTACGAGCGGTCGCCCTCGAGCTCGATCGGTTCGGGATGCCCAAGCCGGCCACCGGCGCCAACGCCGTGGTCTACAAAGGCATTAAACCGGGCGGGTTCTTCTCATTCAGGAAGACCTGGGCGATTCG
>DASYUQ010000103.1 GCA_036001065.1 Candidatus Methylomirabilota bacterium | reverse complement strand
CCTTCGAGCTGCGCGGCCGGCCCACCCCGGACGGCCGCGGCTGCGAACTCTGGGCGGTGACCCCCGAAGGGACTGTGGCCATGAGCGCGCGGGCGGAACTCGCGTGAGCGCGGGCCGGGTCCGACGCGAGCCGCCCTTCAGGGCATCGTGATGCCGCGCCGGAGCAGCTCCCCTTCGAGGTCCAGCGCCCTCGTCGGAGCCGGGCGACCGTCGGGCACGGTCCAGAAGATCTCGAACTCCAGCCCGTCCGGGTCCTGGGCGTAGAGCGACAGGCTCACGCCGTGATCCGACGTGCCGACCAGAGCGCCCCCCTCGCTCAACCGCTGCCGCGCGCGCACCAGATCGGTGATGTCGCCCACCTCCCAGGCGGAGTGGTACATGCGCGCCACCCGCTCGTCGGGCGGCTTCACGCCCGTCTGCTCGAACAGGCCGAGGTGATGGTCGTCCGGACTGCCGGGGATCTTCAGGAAGACGACCTGCGGGTATCGCATCTTGACCTCGAAGCCCAGCACGTCGCAGTAGAAGCGCACGCTGCGCTCGACGTCCGCCACCCACAGGACCAGATGTTGGAGTCGCTGGAGGCCGATACCGGTCGTGGTCGTGCTCATCGTCGGGGCTCCTGGGGATATTCGACGCTGACGGTGATGGCCACGCAAGCGATGAGCGTGTCGGCGCCCGGCACCCGCAAGCCGCCGCTGACGGGGCGCACGGTTACCTCGCCGTGGGGAAGCTCGCGCCGGACCCGATCCACGTCGACGGACGCGGGGTCGGGCACGCCGACGGTGACGTCCACCAGCATCCGGCCGCCGCGCTCGCGCACCTCCTGGAACAGCGGCAGGCTCGAATGCCGGATCGCATCCGACACCGCGCGGCAGGCCGCAGTGGTGGAGTCCGCCCCGTGGACGTCCACGCCCATCCCGAACTCGAGAACGACCGGCTTCGCGCTCACGCTGCACCTCCGCGCACATGCCGATGCTACACTACCGCTCCGTCTTTAGCCGCAGGAGGGCTCGCCGATGACGACGTCGCCTTCGAAGGAAGCGCTGATCGCCGACCTGGACCGAGTGGTGCAGGAGACCCTGGCCTATTTCGAGGGGCCGGGCCGGGTGAGCAAGGCCCGGGTCGACCGCTGGCAGGCCCGGGATGTGCTGATGCACTTCATCTACTTCCACGACGCCACCGCCTGGGGCATCCAGTCGGCCGCCCAGGGCGGACCGCTGTGGCCGGTGCCGGCCGACGCCGACACCGTGAACGAGGTCTGCCGCCGCCTCCATGAGCACGAAAGCTTCGACGAGCTGCTGGCCCAGGTGCGGCAGGCCCACGCCCGGCTGGTGCGGGCCGTCCGCCACGCGCCCGATATCGACAAGCCCTGCTTTCAGCGGGTGACGGGCGAGACGATGACGGGACGGCAGCGGTTGGAGCTGCTGGCCCGCCACTGGGCCGAGCACGTACGGGAGCTGCAAGAAGCGGCCCGAGCCCACTAGTGTCCCGTCCTCGAAGTCATGTTCAGGGCCCGCCAGCACGCGGCGCCGGGGCCGACGGGCGCGTGCGGCAGGGCTCGACAAGACCCGTCCCGCCCGCTGGCAACGGACCCCGCGTCCCCAGGTGGAGCCCAGCCGCAACGGGGCCGCAGACGCGTGCCGCGTGGTCCCGCGATCCCTGCCGCGCATGCCGCGTCGGCCCCGCCGGCAGCGGCGCGAGCGCGGCGATCGTTAACATGACGTCCCAGACGGAACACTAGTGCCGTTCCAACTATTCGCGCCTAGGAAGGCACCGTGTACGTCGTTCGTGGACAGATTTAGTATCAACAAGTTGGAACGGCACTAGCGCGGCGCGGGCCATTGTCGCCGGTCATCAGAGGACGAAAGGAGCCGACATGAACAAGACCATGCTGATGCTCGCCGCCGTTTTTCTCGCGACCATCTGCGGGGTGGCGCAGGCCGCCGATTATCTGGAGAAGAGCGACTTCCAGAAGAGCCGCGCGTTCTCGCCCGCCGTCGTCACCGACGGTGGGCGCATCGTCTGGATGGCCGGCCAGACGGCGACGATGGACGCGGACGGCAAGGACATCTCCGGCAACTTCGAGGCGCAGGCGCGGCGGGTGTTCGCCCTCATGGACCAGACCCTGCAGCGCGCCGGAGGAAAGCTCGCCAATCTCGTCACCATGACGGTGTTCATCAAGGATGCGCGCTACGGCGACCGCTTCGTGCAAATCCGCAGAGAGATGTTCCCCGACGGCAACTTCCCGGGCAGCGCGCTCATCACGGTGTCGAACTTCGCCCGTCCCGGCATGGAGATCGAGATCCAGGGCATCGCCGTGATCGGCGACAAATGCACCAATGGCAGTTGCTCGACAAAGTAGTCCCGACCTGGCTGCCGCTGTCGCTCTC
>DASYUQ010000102.1 GCA_036001065.1 Candidatus Methylomirabilota bacterium | reverse complement strand
CGATACATTGCTCGTGCCGACGCCCGCTTTGACTGCTACAGTCTGTACCGCCCGCGGACTCGTCGACAGAACCGAAAGGGCTGACCATGGGAACGATCACAGGCTCGGAGGTGCTGGCGCAGGCGCTCAGGTCACAGGGCGTGGACACGCTCTTCTACCTGATGGGGGGGCCCATGCTGGAGACGGAGGCCGCCTGCATCCAGCTCGGCATCCGGGCGATCGACACCCGGCACGAGCAGGCGGCGGCGCTGGCCGCCCACGCCTGGACGCGGGTGACGCGGCGGCCCGGCGTCTGCATGGGCTGCTCGGGCCCGGGGACGACCAACCTGGTCACCGGGGTGGCCAACGCCTTCACCGACTGCGCGCCGCTCGTGGCCATCGGCGGGTCGAGCCCGCGGGTCTTCCTCGGGATGGAGGCGTTCCAGGAGATCGACCAGGTCGCGGTCATGAGGCCGGTGACGAAGTGGGCGGAGCGGATCTACGACGCCAGGCGCATCCCCGACGTCGTCGCGACGGCGTTCCGCCAGGCGACGACGGGACGCCCTGGCCCCGTCTACCTCGACCTGCCGGGCGACATCCTCGGCGAGAAGGTCGAGGAGGAGAAGATCACGTATCCGCCGGCGTGGCGGCCGGCGCCGCGCACGCTCGGCGATCCGAGCTCGGTACGGGAGGCGATCGCGCTGCTGGCGCGCGCCGAGCGCCCGGTGATCATCGGGGGCAGCGGCGTTTGGTGGTCCGACGCGGCGGCCGCGTTCCAGGCCTTCGTCGAGGCGACCGGCATTCCGTTCTACACGACGCCGATCTCGCGCGGGTTGATTCCCGAGGATCACGCGCTGGCCTTCCTGAACGCCCGCAGCACCGCGTTCGCCGAGGCCGACGTGGTCCTCGCCGTGGGCACGCGCTTCAACTGGGTCATCCAGTTCGGCCGCCCGCCGCGCTTTGCCGCCGACCTCAAGGTGATCCACGTGGACGTGAACCCGACCCAGCTCGGGCACAACCGTGCCGTGGACGTGCCCATCGCCGGCGACGCGCGCGCCGTGCTCGAGCAGCTCCGGGCGGAGGCTGAAGGCAAGATCGATCCCAGCCGCTACGCGGCCTGGACGGGGAAGCTCCGCACGCTCGACGGTGAGAAGTCGTCGGAGTCGGACAAGGCCATGAGTAGCGACAACGTGCCCATCCATCCGCTCCGGCTCTGCAAGGAGGTGCGCGACTTCCTCCGGCGCGACGCGATCCTCGTCGTGGACGGCCAGGAGATCCTCAACTACGGCCGGCAGGCGATCCCGACGTTCGTCCCTGGCCACCGGCTCAACTCGGGGGCGTTCGGCTGCATGGGGGTCGGCCTGCCCTTCGGCGTCGGCGCGAAGGTGGCCAAGCCCGACGCGCAGGTGGTCGTCCTCCACGGCGACGGCTCCTATGGTCTCAACGCGATGGAGATCGACACGGCGGTGCGCCACCAGATCCCCGTCGTGGTAGTGATCAGCAACAACGGCGGGTGGACGGCGGACACGCCGTGGGCGCGGCCGCTGCCCAAGCCGGGGCGGAAGCTCGGCCACACCCGCTACGACAAGGTCGCGCAGGAGCTGGGCGCCCACGGCGAGCTCGTGGAGAAGCCGCACGAGATCCGCCCGGCGCTCGAGCGGGCGTGGGCCTCGGGCAAGCCCGCCGTGGTCAACGTCATCACCGACGACAAAGCGCGCGCGCAGACCGTGCGCTTCTCCGCGTACACGACGTAGGAGGTCTCCTTCGGTCGCGGCATACACTAGTGCCGTTCCAACTATTCGCGCCTAGGAAGGCACCGTGTACGTCGTTCGTGGACAGATTTAGTATCAACAAGTTGGAACGGCACTAGGGCCGGTCGACGACCCCAGGACGAGGAGCTCAGCATGAAGGCCTACTGGATCACGCCGGGTCCCGGCGGCACGAAGGTCGAGCTGCGCGAGACTCCCACCCCCGAACCCAAGCCGGGCGAAATCCTGGTCCGGGTCCGGGCCACCTCGTTGAACCGTGGCGAGCTCCTGGGGGGAAAGGCGGGCGCCCCGGCCCGAGCCGGCGGCGGCGAGTGCGCGGGCGACGTGGTGAAGGTCGGCGAGGGTGTCACCGGCCTCTCGACGGGCGATCGCGTGATGGGGCGCTGCGGCGGCGGCTTCGCCGAGTACGCCCTCATGGACGCGCGGGAGGCGATGCGCGCGCCCACGCGGCTCTCGTGGGAAGAGGCGGCGGCGACGCCGCTGGTCTTTCTCGTGGTCTACGACATGCTGGTCGCGCAGGGCCATCTCGCGGCCGGCCAGTGGCTGCTCGTCACGGGTGTCTCGTCGGGCGTCGGCGTTGCCGCGCTCCAGACCGCGAAAGTGCTGGGCGCGCGGGTCATCGGCACGTCGGGTTCCGACGACAAGCTGGCCCGGCTCGAAAAGCTCGGGCTCGACGTGGGCATCCGGACGCGGACCGGCGACTTCCACGACGCCGTGATGAAGGCCACCGACGGCAAGGGCGTGAACCTCGTGGTGAACAACGTAGGCGGGTCGGTCTTTCCCGAGTGCATCCGGGTGCTGGCCTTCGAGGGTCGGCTGGCGACGGTGGGGCACCTGGACCGGGTGCTGACGAGCACCCTCGATCTCGAGGCCCTGCACAGCAGGCGCCTCACGCTGTTCGGCGTGAGCAACCGGCTCCGCTCAGCCGCCCAGCGGGCCGAGACGGTGCGCGGCTTCGTCCGGGACCTCCTGCCCCGCTTCGAGGACGGCCGGCTGCGTCCGCTGGTCGACAAGGTGTTCGGGCTCGAGGACCTGCCGGCGGCCATCAAGTTCATGGAGTCCGACGCCCAGGTCGGCAAGATCGTCGTGCGCGGCCGAGCGGACTGACGCGATCCAGACTGGAGAAAGTGGCGATGCCGCTGTCAACCGATGCCCGCGCGCTGCTCGAGGAGCCGACCTTCGCTCACCTCGCCACGCTGATGCCCGACGGCTCGCCGCACTCGGCCCCGGTCTGGGTCGGCGTCGAGGGCGATCGGATTCTCATTGCCACCGGGGAGGGATCGCTGAAGGGGAAGAACACCAAGCGGGATCCGCGCGTGTCGCTGTCCGTCGTGGCGATGGACAATCCCTACCGTGAGGCCCAGCTTCGTGGTCGCGTCATCGAGCGGCGGCCGGATCGCAAGCTCGAGGTGATCGACAGGATCTCGCGCAAGTACACCGGCCAGGAGTTTCCGATGCGCAACAATCCCGAGCAGCGCGTCGTCCTGGTCATCGAGGTCGAGCGGGCGCGCTACACCGTGCTGCCGTTCCGTCACACACCACCGAAGCGGGGCTGAGGCGACTATGTCGTCCAAGGCGCTCGAGGGGATTCGCGTTCTCGACCTGACCCAGTACGAGGCCGGCCCGTCCTGCACGCAGATGCTCGCGTGGCTCGGGGCCGACGTCATCAAGATCGAGCCGCCCGCCGGCGAGCCTGGCCGCACCGCGCTCTCCGACAAGCGCGGCGAGGACGCGTGGTTCTTCCTGCTGCTGAACTCCTGCAAGAAGGGCGTGACGCTGAATCTGAAATCACCGCGCGGCCGCGCGATGTTCGAGGAGATGGTGAAAAGCGCGGACGTCGTCGTCGAGAACATGGGGCCCGGCGCGATGGAGCGGCTCGGCCTGGGGTCCGAGGCGCTCCGGCGGCTGAACCCGCGCATCATCGCCGCCTCGGTGAAAGGCTTCGGGAGCGGCGGGCCGTATTCGGAGTACAAGTCCTTCGAGTGGATCGCCCAGGCGATGGCGGGCGCGATGAGCATGACAGGCTCGCCCGACGGCCCGCCGACGAAGGCCATCGGCGGCCTGGCCGACACGGGCGCCGGGCTGCACACGGCGATCGGCATCCTGGCGGCGATCATCCAGCGCCAGACGACGGGCGTGGGCCAGCAGATCGAGGTGGCGCAGCAGGACTCGGTGGTGAACCAGCTCCGCATCCACCTGCGCGATACCTACGTGGACGGCAAGCCCGCGCCCCGCCGCGGCAACCGCTCGGCGGGTGCGGCGCCTTCCAACATCTACCGCTGCCGGCCCTTCGGGCCGAACGACTACGTCTTCATTCACCTCGCCACTGTCGAGATGTGGAAGACGCTGACGAGGATCGTCGGCCGTCCCGAGCTGGGCGACGATCCGCGCTACGCCGACCGGCGCGACCGCGTCCAGTTCGTCGACGAGATCGACGACATGATCGAGGCGTGGACGGAGAAGCGCACGAAGCACGAGGTGATGGAGACCCTGGCCGGCGCGGGCATCCCGTGCGGGGCCGTGCTCGACTCGAGCGAGGTGCTGTCGGACCCGCATCTGCGCCAGCGCGGCTTCATCGTGGACCTCGAGCATCCCCGACGCGGCCCGTACCCGATGCCCGCGAACCCGGTGCGGCTGTCGGCCTCGCCGACGGAAGTGGTGCGCGCGCCGCTGCTCGGCGAGCACAACGCCGAGGTCTACGGCAGGCTGCTCGGCTACGGGCCGGCCGATCTCGACGCTCTTCACCGCGAGGGGGTCATCTGAAGGGAGGTTTCCCATGTCACGCACGTACAACGTCATCGACGCCGATGGACACGTGCTCGAGCCGGTGGACCTGTTCGAGAAGTACATGGACCCCGCCTACCGCGACCGCGCGCCGCGGATGATCGTGGACACCGACGGCAAGGAGCGCCTGCTCATCGAAGGCCGGGTGCTCGGCAGCCCCAAGGGCCTCGGCCTGCTGGGGGCGATCGGCGCCCGGCAGGGCACGGTGGACGACGTCACGATGAAGTATCTCGAGGGCCGCAAGGGCGGCTTCGACCCGCACGCGCGAATCGCCGACATGGACCTGGACGGTATCGACGCGGCGTTCCTCTATCCCAGCATCGGCCTGTTCGCCGGCGCCATCAAGGATCCCGGCCTCGCCGCGGCCGCCTGCCGGGCCTACAACCGCTGGCTCGCGGACTACTGCCGGCCCTATCCGGACCGCCTCTTCGGCGTGGCCATGCTTCCCATGCAGTCGATCGACTTCGCCATCGACGAGATGCGCTACGCCCGCAAGGGGCTGGGCATGCGCGGCGGCTTCCTCCGCCCCAATCCATACAACGGGCGAATGCTGCACCACCCCGACTACGCGCCGTTCTGGGCCGAGGTGCAGGAGCTCGATTTCGCCATCGGTCTGCACGAGGGCGCCAGCGGCGGCATGCCCCAGGTGGGCGTCGATCGCTTCGAGACGCGCGGGGCCCGGCACATCATCTCGCACACCATGGAGATGATGCTGGCCTCGATGAGCGTGATCTGGGGCGGCGTGTGCGATCGCTTCCCCCGGGTTCGCATCGCCTTCCTGGAGTCCGGCGGCGGGTGGATCGCGCCTTGGCTCGACCGGATGGATCGCCACTTCGACGACCAGGGCTTCAACGACTCGGGGCTCTCCATGCGCCCGAGCGAGCTGTTCCAGCGGAACTGCTGGATCTCGTTCGAGCCCGTGGAGGGGTGCCTCTCGGTGCTCGCGGACTACATCGGCCCCCACAAGATTCTCTGGGCCACCGATTACCCGCATCCCGACGGCTTCTTCCCCGGTGCGCCGAAGCTGATCGCCGATCGGCCGGAGCTGTCGGCGCAGACCAAGCGCGAGATCCTGGCGGGCGGCGCCCGGCGCTTCTACGGGCTGACGTAGCGGCCGACTGTCTCCGCGCAGAACCACGACAGGCGACGCGGGTTCCACTACAATTCTGGTGTGGGACTGACATACGTCGAGGGCGTGGTGGCCGACCCCACCGGCACGTCTCGCGCCGTGCGGTTCATGGTCGACAGCGGGGCGAAGTACAGCCTTCTGCCTCCGGCCGATTGGCGCGCGATCGGACTGGCGCCGAAGCGGCGGATGACCTTCGCCCTCGCCGATGGCACCCTGATCGATCGCGACGTCTCCGAGTGTCACATCGCGCTGCCGCAGGGCGAGGGGCACACGCCCGTGATTCTCGGCGAAGCCGGCGACGCGGCGCTGCTCGGCGTGGTCACCCTCGAGATCCTCGGGTTCGTCCTGAACCCGTTCAACCGGACCCTCCAGCCAGCCCGGCTCCTCCTGGCCTGAGCCGCCAACCCCGCTCAGCGCCCGGCGAACTCCGGCAGGACCTCCTTGCCGAGCCAGGCGAGCTGTTCCAGCAAGACCGCCTTGGGCGTCCCCATGCTGTTGCTCAGGTGCACGTACTCGAGGCCGGGGTACTTCTCCTCGAGTGACCTGAGGTACGCCACCAGCTCCTCGGGGGGCCCGGCGAACCAGGCGCCGAGCTTCATGTAGTGCTCGACGTCGGGGACGCCGGCGGCGGCCCAGCCCCCGCGTCGCGTGGAGGCGTCGAGCTGCGCGGGCGTGATGCCGGGCACGAAGCCCAGCGGGCCGAACATCTTCACGTGCTCCTCGTACAACGGCGTGATCTCGCGGACGGCGCGCTCGCGCGATTCGGCCAGGTGGTAGAAGATGCCCAGGCTCAGTCCCTGGCCGAGCGCGTAATCGAGGCCGGCGCGCTGGGCGGCGTCCCGGTAGGCGTGGATCGACTTCTCGGCCATGGTGGCGGCGCCACCGCCGATGAGGCCCTTGATGCGGTGCTTGATCATGAAGTCGAGCCCGCGGGCGCCGGCGCTCACGATCGGTTGCCAGCACTCCACCGGCTGCCGCAGCGGCCGCGGCACCAGGGTGAGCTCGCGGAGCTCGTAGCCGCGGTAGGGGACGGCGGGCGGCAGCGTGTAGTGCCGGCCCCGGTGCGAGAACGACTCCGTGTGGAAGGCCTTCATGATGATGTCGACCTGCTCCTCGAAGAGGTCGCGGTTGGCGTCGGCGTCGAGCATGGGGGCGCCGAAGGTCTCCACCTCGCGGGTGTGGTAGCCGCGACCGACGCCGAAGACGGTACGCCCGCCGGTGAGGATGTCGGCGGTGGCGAAGTCCTCGGCCAGGCGGAGCGGATGCCACATGGGCGTGATGTTGAAGCCGCAGCCGATCCGCAGCCGCGACGTCAGGTGCGAGAGGTGCACCGCCAGCATCAGGATGTTGGGCAGCACTTCGTACCCTTCGTGCTGGAAGTGATGCTCGGCGAGCCAGAGGATGCTGTAGCCGTGCTCGTCCATGCACCGCGCGATCGTCTCCGTCTTCTCGAAGACGGACGCCAGCTCGGCGTTCGAGTAGCGACGTTCGTTCGCGGGCGTGGCGGATTGCCCCATGTCGCCGAGATCGACGTGGCCCGCGTAGACGGTAGAGAACTTCGTGATCATGTCGAGGTCCCTTTCGTCTCGATCTTGGCCCACGTGTCGCGCAGCCCGACCGTCCGGTTGAGCACCAGGTGGTCCGGCGACGAATCGCGCGCATCCACGCAGAAATATCCCTGCCGCTCGAACTGGACCCGGGAATCCGGCCCGGCCTCACGCAGCGCGGGCTCCACGCGGCAGCCGGTGAGCACCTCCAGCGATCGTGGGTTCAGCACGCTCCGGAAATCCTCGGCGTCGTCAGGCTTCGGCGTACTGAAGAGCTGCTCGTAGAGCCGGACTTCGGCCTCGACGGAATGCGCCGCCGACACCCAGTGAATCGTGCCCTTGACCCGGCGTCCCTTCGCGTCGCCGCCCTTCGACGCCGGATCGTAGGTGCAGCGCACCTCGACGACGTTGCCGCCGGCGTCGCGCTCGACGCCCGTGCACCGGACGATGTACGCGTACCGCAGACGGACCTCGACGCCCGGTGAAAGCCGGAAGTACTTCGGCGGCGGCGGGTCGCGGAAGTCGTCCTGCTCGATGTAGACGACGCGGCTGAAGGCGACCGTGCGCGTGCCCGCGGACGGATCCTCCGGGTTGTTGATCGCATCGAACTCCTCGACCTGGCCCTCCGGATAGTTCTCGATCACGAGCTTCAAGGGCCGCAGCACCGCCAGACGGCGCGCCGCGCGCTTGTTCAGATCCTCGCGCAGACAATGCTCGAGCAACGCCATCTCGACCAGATTGGCCGCTTTCGCGACGCCGACGCGCTCACAGAAATCGCGGATCGCTTCCGGCGTGTACCCGCGGCGACGCAGTCCCGCGAGGGTCCACATGCGCGGATCGTCCCAGCCGGACACCGCGCCACCCTCGACCAGCGCCAGGAGCTTCCGCTTGCTCATCACCGTGTGCGAGAGGTTCAGCCGCGCGAACTCGATCTGCCGCGGGTGATAGATCCCGAGCGCGTCGAGGTACCAGTCGTAGAGCGGGCGATGGTCCTCGTACTCGAGCGTGCAGAGCGAGTGCGTCACGCCCTCGATCGAGTCGGACTGGCCATGGGCCCAGTCGTACATCGGGTAGAGGCACCACCGATCGCCGGTGCGCTGGTGCGTCGCGTGGCGGATCCGGTACATGACGGGGTCGCGCAGGTTGATGTTGGGCGCCGCCATGTCGATCTTCGCGCGGAGCGTCTTCGTCCCGTCCTCGAACTCGCCGGCGCGCATGCGCGCGAAGAGGTCGAGGTTCTCCTCCACCGAGCGGGTGCGGTACGGGCTGTCGCGTCCGGGCTCCGTCAGGGTGCCGCGGTGCTCGCGGATCTCGTCGGCCGAGAGGTCGTCGACGTACGCCTTGCCGGCGCGGATCAACTGCACGGCCCAGTCGTAGAGCTGCTCGAAGTAGTCGGACGCGTGGTAGAGGTGCTCGCCCCACTCGAACCCGAGCCAGTGGATGTCGCGCATGATCGCGTCGACGTACTCCTGGCTCTCTTTCGTGGGGTTGGTGTCGTCGAAGCGCAGGTGACAGCGTCCGCCGAATTCCTGCGCCATCCCGAAGTCGATCGAGATCGCTTTCGCGTGGCCGATGTGGAGATAGCCGTTCGGCTCGGGCGGGAATCGCGTGACCACTCCTGAGAATCGTCCGGCCCGCAGGTCCTCGACGACGGCGTCGCGGATGAAATGCGAAGGTTTGGCGTCACTCATCGCTCGATCCTATCACCCGAGCGTTCCGCCCTTCCTGAGCGCTTCGATCTCGTCCGCCGAGTAGCCGGCCTCGGCCAGGATCCGCTCGCCGTGCTCACCGAGCGCCGACACGTAGGGTTGCACCCCGGCGGGCGCGTCCGAGAAGCGGAACGGCGGGTTCAACACGCGGAACGTGCCGCCCGCGTCTCGCACGTCGCCGAACGCCTGGCGATGCGCGAGCTGCGGATCCTTCATGGCTTCTTCCACGGTGCGATAGCGCGAGCAGGGGACGCCGCAGCGATCGAAAGCCGCCTGACAGTCCGTCGTGGTGATCTGACGGGACCACTGCTCGAGCTCCTCGACGAA
>DASYUQ010000101.1 GCA_036001065.1 Candidatus Methylomirabilota bacterium | reverse complement strand
CGACGAAATCCGCCACGAAGCGGTTGGTCGGCCGGTTGTAGATCTCCTGAGGCTTGCCGACCGCCAGGATCTTCCCGGCGGTGATGCGCAGCTGTCGCTGGAGCTGGCGAATCTCGAGCCGCATCTCCTCGCGCAGCTTCGCGTCGAGGTTGCTGAGGGGATCATCGAGGAGCAGCACCCGCGGCCGCTTGACCAGGGCGCGCGCCAGCGCAACGCGCTGCTGCTGGCTACCGGACAGGCGCGGGCCGAGCGATCCTCGAGCCCCGAGAGCCCCACGATCTTCAGGACGTCGGCCACGCGCTCACGGATCTCCGCCCGGGGCCGCTTCTCCACCACCAGCGGAAACGCCACGTTGTCGAAGACGGTCATGTGCGGCCAGATGGCGTAGCGCTGAAACACCATCCCGATCGCGCGCTTGTTGGGGGGGACGAACACGCGCCGCGCCGAGGACAACACGGGCTGGTCCCCGATGACGATCTCTCCCGTCTCGGGTTTCTCCAGTCCAGCCACGCAGCGCATGGTGGTGGTCTTCCCGCACCCGCTCGGCCCCAGCAGCGTGAAGATCCGACCCTCGGGAATCTCGAAGCTCACGCCGTCCACCGCCGCCAGCCGGCTGCGTTCCGTCTCGAACGCCGACGGCTTCGCCTTCACGCTGGAGCCCGGGAACAAAGAGCGGGTCAAGCAGAGCATTTCGAGACATCTGAGGCTTGAAAAGGCGGGCGAGCTCGAGGAAGCTTACAAGGAAGGCGTGGAGGGCCTCACCTCCAACCCGGTCCCATCACTGGACGATGGCGCCATGGTCCTCAAGCTCATGGCCGAACTGGAGATCAACAAGGAAGCGGCGCGGCTCAAGCCCGCGGACATCATGGACTCCAGCATCGTGGAGAAGCGGTCGCGGGAAGGGGCGCTGGACCAGTTGAAGAAGCGCTGAGGAGGACACGAAAACTGAAGACCGGCGACATCGTTTCCGGCGCGGCGCTGGCCGGGCTCGGCATCTACATCGTCGTGGAAGCGCGCCGGTGGGAGTACCTCGGCGCCGATGGTCCGGGAGCGGGGTTCTTCCCATCGTGGTACGGCCTGGCGATGATCGCGCTGGGACTGCTGCTGGTCGCCACCCGGGCGGTGCCGCATGGCGCGGGGGCCAGGGACCGAGGAGTCGACTGGCGCCCCAGCGGCAGGGCGATCACGACCTGGGCAGCATTGGTGGCGTGCGTTGGCCTGATCAAGATCCTCGGGTTCCTGTGCTCGTTCGCCCTGTTCACGTGGTTCGTGGTCGCGGTGATGTACCGCCGGCCGATGCTTCCCGCGCTCGCCGTGGCGGTGGGCGGGGCGCTCGGCTTCTATCTGCTGTTCCCGGTGGCGCTCAACGTGTCGCTCCCGACCGGCTGGTTGGGTTTCTGAGCGGTGGACGTCGCGACGAGTCTGCTCCAGGGCTTCGCGGTCGCGCTGGCGCCGATCAATCTGCTGTGGTGCTTCGTGGGCGTGTTCCTGGGCACCGTGGTCGGCGTCATGCCGGGACTGGGGCCGCCGGCCACGATCGCCATGCTGTTGCCGCTCACCTTCCAGATGAACCCGACCAGCGCCCTGATCATGCTGGCCGGCATCTACTACGGCGCCAAGTACGGCGGCTCTACCACCTCCATCCTGCTCAACGTGCCCGGCGAGTCGGCGTCGGTCGTCACCTGCCTCGACGGCTATGCGATGGCCAAACGCGGGCGCGCCGGCGCCGCCCTCGGCATCGCGGCCATCGCCTCGTTCATCGCGGGCACCTTCGGCGTCATCGCGCTCATGCTCATCGCGCCGCCGTTGGCCCGCTTCGGGCTCGCCTTCAGCGCCCCCGAGTATTTTGCGCTGATGTGCCTGGGGCTGGCGATGGTGATCCTGCTGGCCGGCAAGTCGCTCCTGAAGGCGCTGCTGGCGATGCTGGTGGGCCTGTGGATCGCCGGCATCGGGACCGACCTGTTCACGGCAGACTCGCGCTTCACCTTCGGCCGCACCGACCTGCTCGACGGCGTGGACTTCGTGGTGGTGGCCGTCGGCGTCTTCGCCCTGGGCGAAGTGCTGGGCAACATGGAGACGCGCGAAGGGGCGCCGATGCTGCCGGTGCCGAAAGGCCTCCGCAACCTGTTGCCTTCGCTCACCGAGCTCAAGGCCTGCCGCTTCGCGTTCCTGAACGGCTCGGTGATCGGCTTCCTGATCGGCGTGCTGCCGGGGGCCGGCTCCACCATCGCCTCCTTCATCTCCTACGGCATCGAGAAGGCGGCGTCGAAGCACCCGGAAAAGTTCGGGACCGGCGTGCCCGAAGGGGTGGCCGCTCCCGAAGGCGCCAACAACTCGGAGACCGGCGGCGCGCTGGTGCCCATGCTCACGCTCGGCATCCCCGGGTCGTCCACCACGGCGATCCTGCTGGCGGCCCTGATCCTCTGGGGACTCAAGCCCGGCCCGCTGATGATCCAGGAGAACCCCACGCTGTTCTGGGGACTGGTGGCCAGCATGTACATCGGCAACGTGCTCCTGCTGGTACTGAACATTCCCCTCATCCCGCTGTTCGCGCAGATTCTGAGATTGCCGGTCTACGGGCTCTATCCGTTGATCTTCGGCATCTCCATCGTCGGTGTCTACAGCGCGTCCAGCAGCCTGTTCGACGTCTGGCTGCTGGCCGGCTTCGGCCTGCTCGGCTATCTCATGCGCAAGCTCGATTATCCCGCCGCGCCGCTGATCCTGGGCCTGGTGCTGGGCGACAGCATGGAACGCGCGTTCCGGCAGTCGCTGATGATGTCCCAGGGCCATCTGTCGATCCTCGTGTCGAGACCGATCGCGGCGGTGATGCTGGGTCTGGCGGCGATCGTCCTGGTCGTCCCGCTGCTCAAGAATGCCAATCCTTGGACACGCACGCGCGTGAACGAGGGAGGAGGAGCGCCATGATTCGCACGTCCCTGGTCGTCCTGCTGGCGTTCGCGGCGAGCCCGCCCATCCCCGCCGCCGCCCAGACGTTCATGCCGAGCAAGCCGATCGAGTTCGTCGTCCACACCGGTCCCGGCGGCGGCAACGACCTGCTGGCCCGGTTCATCGCCACCGCGATGGAGAAGGAGAAGCTGCTGCCGGTGCGCCTGCAGGTCGCCAACAAGCCCGGCGGCGGCGGACTGACGGCGCTGGCCTACCTCGCGGAAAAGCGAGGCGAGACGCACACCATCGCGACGTTCACCGGCGTCTGGATCACGAACCCGCTGATGCGGGCGGAAGCCAAGGTCACCATCAAGGACGTCACGCCCGTGGTGCGGCTGATGATCGAGCCGGCGCTGATCGCGGTGAGGAACGACGCAACCTACAAGACGCTCAAGGACTTCATCGACGCCGCCAAGCAGAATCCCGGCCAACTGAAGCAGTCGGGCGGCTCCATCGGCAGCCGCGACTGGCTCGTCCGCCAGCTGCTCACGAAGCACACCGGGGCGCAGTGGGCCTTCATCTCGTTCCCGGGCGGCGGCGAGCGCATCAGCGCCCTGCTCGGCGGCCACGTGAACCTGATGGTGATCGAGCCGCAGGAGGCCGGCGAGCACATTCGCGCCGGCAACATGCGCGTGCTGGCCCAGGTCGCCGAGAAGCGCCTCCCCGGCTTCCCCAACGTGCCGACACTCAAGGAGGCGGGCTTCGAGCTGCCCAACCTGCCGGTGGTGCGCGGGATCGTCGCGCCCCCCGGGACCCCGCCCGCGGTCGTCGCCTACTGGGAAGACGTGTTCGCCAGGGTGGCGCAGACGGCGACCTGGAAGAAGTACCTCGAAGACAACCAGTTCGAGGAGGGCTTCCAGCGAAGCGCGGAGTTCAGCGCGTTCATCGACCAGTTCTCCGGGCAGATGCGCGGCATCCTCACGGAGGCCGGCATCAAAGTCGTGCGCTGAGCCAGCGTCCGGTGAACGACCGGGCAAGGTGGGTCGCGGTGGTGGGCGACCGCGTCTTCGGCATCTCCGGCGGGCCGCGGCCCGGCGGGTCCGACTCGTGCGCGAACGAGGTCTTCCGGCCGTGATCGCTCAGTGGACGCTGGAGCCGCCGTCCACGACGATCGTCTGTCCGCTGACGAAGTCGCTCTCGTCCGAGGCCAGAAAGATGAACGTTCCGACGATGTCCTCCGGGACCTCGGCCCGCTTCAGCATCCGCATCTGGATGTTCGCCTGCTTCCGCTCCTCCGAAATGTTCTTCTCGTTCTCGCCGCTCAACGTGAACCCGGGCGCGATCGCGTTCACGCGGATGCCGAACTCTCCCAGCTCGCGGGCGAGCGAGCGGGTGAACCCCACGACCCCGCCCTTGGACGTGGTGTAGTGGATGTAGTGCGGGACGCCCTTGAAGAAGGTGCTGGAGGCGATGTTGATGATCTTGCCCTTGCCCTGCGCCTTCATCGCCGGGAACACGGCCCGCGCACACAGAAAGAGCCCGCGGAGGTTGACCGCCATCACCCGCTCCCACTCCTCCACCGGGATCTCCGTGAAGGGACGCCGCTTGAGGGTGCCGTAAATCGCCGCGTTGTTCACCAGCACGTCGATACGGCCGAACCGCGCGAGCGTCTCGGTGGCCAGGCGCTGCGTGTCCGCCTCGCGCGACACGTCGCACTCGATCCCCAGGGCCTGCGCGCCCCGGGCTTCGACCTCTTTGGCCGTGGGCTTCGGGTCGGCGATGTCCGCCACCACGACTCGCGCCCCTTCCGCGGCCGCGCCCAGGCAGTACGCCCGGCCAATGCCCTGCGCGCCTCCCGTGACGATGACGACCCTATCTTTCAATCGCATGGTGCCTCCTCGCCGCTGTCCGCGCGCTCGGATCTCGTCCAGCCACCGGCCGGCCGTTGACGCCTCCCGCTGCCCGCGCGCAGAGAAGCCATAGCGCCGCGCCGCCCGGCCTGTCAAGACGGTACTCCTCGGCGGAATAGAGTTCGCGCGACTCCTGCTCACACCGGATGCGCCCCCTGGATCGCGCTCGACCTGCCGCGGCGGAGCAGTGGGGCGCGCGCGGCGGGACAGGCCAGGTACGATGAGGGCGGGGGATGAGAAGACTGTGTCGAGGTGAGCCGTGACCCATGAACGACACGAGGCCGGGCGTCTCTCGCGACGGGCGGCGCTGGCCCTGATGGCGACCGCCGCCGCCCGCGCCGCGGGACCTGGCACGGGTGCGGCCCGGGCCGCTCAGGCTATGCTCACGCGCCCCGTCCCGTCGAGCGGCGAGCTGCTCCCCGCCGTCGGCCTGGGGACCTGGCGCACGTTCGCCGTGGGCGCCGCTTCCGCCGATCGCGAGCCGCTCCGCGAGGTCTTGCGCCGCTTCGTCGGGCTGGGCGGGCGCGTCGTCGACTCGTCACCGATGTACGGGGCGGCGGAGACGGTCGTGGGCGACCTCGCGGCGGAGCTGGGGCTTCTGGCCACGCTCTTCGTCGCGACCAAGGTGTGGACGACCGGGCGGGAGGCCGGCCGGGGCCAGATGGAGCGCTCGCTCCGGCGCCTCCGCGTCGCGCGCCTCGACCTGATGCAGATCCACAACCTGGTGGACTGGCCAACCCACCTCCGCACGCTCCGCGACTGGAAGGCGGCCGGTCGCATCCGCTATCTCGGCGTTACTCACTCTATGGCGAGCGCGCACGGCGAGCTCGAGCGGGTGATGCGCAGCGAGCCGCTCGACTTCGTGCAGCTCAACTACTCCCTGGCCGAGCGCGAGGCCGAGCGCCGGCTCCTGCCCCTGGCCCGCGACCGCGGCATCGCCGTGCTCGTGAACCGTCCCTACGCCGAGGGCGCGCTGTTCCAGCGGGTGCGGGGACACCAGCTCCCGCCCTGGGCCGCGGATTTCGACTGCGCGAGCTGGGGCCAGTTCTTCCTCAAGTGGGTCCTGGCCCACCCGGCGGTCACCTGCGTGATCCCGGCCACGAGCAAGCCCGACCACCTCACCGACAACATGAGAGCGGGCGCCGGCGCCCTGCCGGACACCGCCGCCCGGGGGCGCATGGCGGCTCACCTCGACACGCTGTGATGATGCCGTGATCCTCCGCCGCGTCGTCGACGTCCGGCCCGAGGAGGTACGCGCGACGCTGATGGCCTGCGCGTACTTCTTCTTCGCCCTCTGCAGTTGGTTCATCCTGCGCCCGATCCGCGACGAGATGGGCGTCGCGGGCGGGGTGTCGAACCTGCCGTGGCTCTACACGGGGACGATGGCGGCGACGCTCGTCGCCAACCCGCTGTACTCGTCGCTCGTCGTCAGGTTCCCGGTGAAGCGCTTCATCGCCATCGCCTACCGCGTCATCATGGCGCTGGTGATCGGCTTCTTCCTCCTCTTCCAGGTGTGGCCGCAGTACGACCTCTGGATCGGGCGGGCCTTCTTCGTCACGTCGAGCGTCTTCAACCTGTTCATCACCGCCATCTTCTGGTCGTTCATGGCCGACCGCTTCCGGTCCGATCAAGGCAAGCGGCTCTTCGCGTTCATCGGCGTCGGGGGCACCGTCGGGGCGATCGTGGGCTCGGCGGTGACGGCGGCGCTCGCCGAGCGCGTCGGCCGCCTGGCGCTCCTCCTGGTGGCCGTCGCGCTGCTCGAGGTCGCGGTCCAGTGCGTGCGCCACTTCCCGGCCACCTTCCGCGAGTCCGAGGACCCGGCCCGCGAGCAGCGGGCCGAGGAGGAGCGGCCGATCGGCGGCAGCGCCTGGGCCAACGTGACCCACGTGCTGCGCTCGCCCTACCTGATCGGCATCTGCGGCTTCATGCTCCTCTTCACGATCGGATCGACGTCGCTCTACTTCCACCAGGCGGATCTCGCCGGGAAGGCGTTCCAGGACCGCGCCGCCCGCACGGCCTTCCTGGCGCGGATGGACCTCGCCGTCCAGTCGCTCACGGTATTCTTACAAGTCTTCGTCACCGGGCGGCTGCTGCGCGCGATCGGCGTCGCGCCGACCCTGGCGATCCTGCCGGCGGTCAGCGTCGCGGGGTTTGCCGCGCTCGGCGCCGTGCCCGTGCTCCCCGTGCTCGTCGTCTTCTTCGTCCTCCGCCGCGCCCTCAACTTCGGGCTCACCAACCCGACGCGCGAGGTGCTCTTCACCGTGCTTCCGCGCGAGGACAAGTACAAGGCGAAGAGCTTCATCGACACGTTCGTCTACCGCGGCGGCGACCAGATCGGCGCCTGGTCGTATGCCCTCCTCCTCGGGCTGGGGTTCAGCCAGTCGGTGATCGCCTGGACCGTGGTGCCGCTGTCGGCCGCATGGCTGGCGCTGGCGCTCTGGCTCGGCCGGAGACAGGCGGCGCTGGCGGGGAGGGAGCCTCAGGCCGGCTCGCTTCCCGGCGCGCCGCTGCCGGCACGGGTGTGAGCGGCTCGTCGGCTCGCTAGCTTGGCCGCCGCAACTCGAGCGGGAGGTATCGGAGAGGGATTTGAAATAGTGGCCCCGACGGTGACAGGTACGATCTTGCGATGATCGCGAGCCCGTACAGCTCGTTCCCGCAGACATGGATGTGCTCCACCGGTTGCGAAATTAACTGAAGATCCTCCGGACGCCGCTGAGGAAGCCGGTGTCCTCGGCCACCACCTGATCGAGCTCGCCGAAGTCCAGCCACACCCCCTGGCAGCGCGAGCACTTGTCCAGCTCGACGCCACGATACGGGACGGGGATCAGCTCGCCGGCACACTTCGGGCACCGTCCCCGGGCAAGGGCGAGGATGCGCTGTCGTTCTTCTTCGGCCGCCTGGGTTTCCCGCATCTCCTCCACGCGGTCGAACACGATGTTCTGGTCATGGCTCCCGTATGGGAGACGGCCCCGGGCGGGAAGCCACGCGTCAGGTGGCGCTGGAGGCTATCGGGGACAAATCGGAAATCGAAACGGCATCACGGATGTTCACGCACCTGCTGCCGCAGGATGATCTCATTCTAATCATTCTGAAGGCATGGTCCCCGAGTTCCTGGATACGGATATCTTCAACCTGTCGACTGAACACTGGGACATCGACCTCGCACGTTTGACCTGGGAATTATCTTATTCTGGATTGATGATGTTTCTCTCCTGCAGCTAGTGCCGTTCCAACTATTCGCGCCTAGGAAGGCACCGTGTACGTCGTTCGTGGACAGATTTAGTATCAACAAGTTGGAACGGCACTAGGCAAGAGTGGTGAGCCGCGCGGTCCGAAGGGGAGGTAAACCCGCCCTTCAGGAAGTGCGCGGCAAAGCTCAAGAGCACGTGCCCATCTCATTTCTTGATAAGAAGTTCAAGCCCATCGGCGCATGCTCGGGCTACAGCATAGCCGGCCTTTTCTTGCCCGGGCATCTTATCCCAGCCACCTTTTTCAATGACTTCAGCTCGCTGCCAGCTGCTTACTTCCCCGAGTTCTTTAAGTTTCTTTTCAGGGTCCGATTGCTTCATAAATTGCGCGACGCAGATCGCCGCCTGACTCGCCAAGACCGCCTCTTTGGTCATCGTGTGGGTAGTGCCGGAGGTTGTCCAGCCACCCCACGCAAAGCCGATGATCATTGCGATGACTGCCCCACAAATAAGGCCCCAGACTCCATACTTGATCTTCGCTGCAGTCTCTGGCTTCATTGACAAGACCTCCTGTACCGGGATTTCCCGATATATGGAGCCATTCCGCCTCTCATGGCGGCGTCCACCGAGCGG
>DASYUQ010000100.1 GCA_036001065.1 Candidatus Methylomirabilota bacterium | reverse complement strand
CCGCAGGACGTCGCGGGGCTGGGGCCCCGCCGTGCGAGGCGAGCGTATGGTGGTAGTGCGAGCCGCAGGACGTCGCGGGGCCGCAGGGCGAGCTGCAGCACGGCCGGGGGCTGGGGCCCCCGCGTGCGAGGCGAGCGTATGAAGGAACGCTGATGAGGCTGGAGCTGTCGGACGAGCAGCAGATGATCCAGGCGATGGCGCGGGAGTTCGCCGAGAGCGAGCTCCGCCCCATCGCCGAGGAGATCGACCGGGAGGCGCGCTTCCCCCACGAGACGGTGAAGAAGATGGGGGAGCTCGGGCTGATGGGCATCGCCATCCCCGAGAAGTGGGGCGGCAGCGGCGCCGACACGGTCGCCTACGTCGTGGCGCTGGTGGAGATCGCCAGACACTGCGCCTCCCACGCCGTGGTGATGTCGGTGAACAACTCGCTCTACTGCGACCCCGTGTACAAGTTCGGCACCGACGACCAGCGCGAGCGGTTCCTCCGGCCCTTCGCCGGGGGCCACCAGATCGGCTGCTTCGCCCTCACCGAGCCCCAGGCGGGCTCGGATGCGTCCAACCAGCACACGGTGGCGGTGCGCGAGGGCGACCACTACGTGGTGAACGGCCGCAAGCTCTTCGTCACCAGCGGGCGGGAGGCCTCGGTGGCGCTCGTCCTCTGTCAGACAGATCGCGCCCAGGCCCGCCGCGGCATCTCGGCCTTCCTCGTCGAAAAGGGCACGCCGGGCTTCACCGTGGGCAAGATCGAGGACAAGCTGGGCCTGCGGGCCTCCGACACCGCGGAGTTCGTCTTCGAGGACTGCCGGGTGCCGATCGCCAATCGCCTGGGCCAGGAGGGCCTGGGCTTCAAGATCGCCATGTCGGCGCTCGACAGCGGGCGCATCGGCATCGCCGCCCAGGCGATCGGCATCGCCACCGGCGCCTACGAGCGCGCGGTGGCCTACGCGCGCGAGCGCCGGGCGTTCGGCGTCCCCATCGGCCAGCACCAGATGGTGCAGTGGATGCTGGCCGACATGGCCACCGCCATCGAGGGCGCGCGGCTCTTGACGCTGCGGGCGGCCGGGCTCAAGGACGGCGGCCAGCCCTACACCGTGGCGGCCTCGATGGCCAAGCTCTTCGCGTCGGAGATGGCCATGAAGGTCACCACCGACGCCATCCAGGTCCACGGGGGTTACGGCTACATCAAGGAGTACCAGGTGGAGCGGCACTTCCGCGACGCGAAGATCACCCAGATCTACGAGGGGACGTCCCAGATCCAGAAGCTCGTCATCGCGCGTGACGTCCTGGGATTGAGGCCATGACCGAGAAAGATCGCTGGCGCCGGGAAACCTACGACCCGTTCAGGCGTCGGGTGCCGGAGCGTCCCGTGCGCTTCGAGTCGCTGTCGGGCCTCCCTGTCGAGCCGGTGTACACGCCCGAGGACCTGGCCGCCTGGTCCTACGCCGAGAAGCTCGGGCAGCCGGGCGAGTACCCGTTCACCCGCGGCGTGTATCCGACGATGTATCGCGGACGTCTCTGGACGATGAGGATGTTCGCCGGCTTCGGCCGCCCGGAGGACACCAACGCCCGCTTCAAGTACCTGCTCGCCCAGGGCCAGACCGGGCTCTCGACGGCCTTCGACATGCCGGCCCTGATGGGGTACGACGCCGACCACCCCCGCGCCCGGGGCGAGGTCGGCAAGGAGGGCGTGTCGGTCTCCACGCTCGACGACTTCGAGCGGCTCTTCGCCGACATCCCGCTCGGCGAGGTGACGACGTCGATGACGATCAACTGCACGGCGTCGATCGCGCTGGCCATGTACCTGGCCGTGGCCGACCAGCGCGGCGTGGCGTGGGACCGGGTCGGCGGCACGATGCAGAACGACATGCTCAAGGAGTTCATCGCCCAAAAGGAATGGATCTGTCCGCCGGGGCCTGCGGTCCGAATCGTGACTGATATGATCGAATTCACATCGAAGCATGTTCCACGTTTCAATCCTGTTTCGATCTCCGGCTATCACATCCGGGAGGCAGGCTCGACGGCCGTCCAGGAGCTGGCCTTCACCCTGGCCGACGGGCTGGGCTACGTGGAGGCGGCGCTGGCGCGGGGGCTCGCCATCGACAGCTTCGCGCCCCGGCTCAGCTTCTTCTTCGACATCCACAACGACTTCTTCGAGGAGATCGCCAAGCTGCGCGCCGCCCGCCGGATGTGGGCGCGCTTCATGAAGGAGCGCTACGGGGCCAAGCAGCCGGAGTCCATGCGGCTCCGGACCCACACCCAGACGGCCGGGGTGTCGGCCACGGCCCAGCAGCCCCTCAACAACATCGCGCGGGTGGCCATCCAGGCCCTGGCGGCCGTCCTGGGGGGCGCCCAGTCGCTCCACACCAACTCTTACGACGAGACGTGGGCGCTGCCGACCGAAGAGGCGGTCACCGTCGCCCTCCGGACCCAGCAGATCCTCGCCGAGGAAACGGGCGTGCCGCTGACCATCGATCCGCTCGGCGGCGGCTATTATCTGGAGTCGCTGACCGATCGGATGGAGGCGGCCGCCCTGGAGTACATCCGCAAGATCGACGCGATGGGCGGCATGATCAAGGCGATCGACACCGGCTTCCCCCAGAAGGAGATCGCCGATGCGGCCTACCGCTACCAGCTCCTGGACGACCGCGGGGAGAAGGTGATCGTCGGCGTGAACAAGTACGTCATGGCGGAGGAGAAGCCCATCAACTACCTCCGCATCGACGAGCGCGTGGAGCGGGAGCAGATCGAGAGCGTGCAGCGGTTCAAGGCGGCGCGGAACGTGGCCAGGGTGGAGCGGCGGCTCAAGCAGCTCGCGGACGCCTGCCGCAACGGCCACAACGTGATGCCGGTGCTGATCGATGCGGTGAAGGACTACGCGAGCCTCGGCGAGATCTCCGACGTCTATCGGCAGGTCTTCGGCGTGTACCGCGAGCCGATCATCTTCTAAGCGAGGACAGCCCATGAGCGAGGCGATCCGGATCACCAGGGCGACCACGAGGAAACCGAAGCCCGGGGACAGCGAGCTTGGCTTCGGCACCGTCTTCACCGACCACATATTCGTGATGGACTTCCAGGAGGAGAAGGGCTGGTACGATCCACGCGTCGAGCCCTACGGGCCGCTGACCCTGGACCCGGCGGCGTCTTTCCTGCACTACGCCCAGGGCATCTTCGACGGGCTGAAAGCGTTCCGGGCCCGGAACGGCCAGGTGCGCCTCTTCCGCCCCCAGAAGCACATCGAGCGGATGAACGGCTCCGCCCGGCGCATGTGCATCCCGCCGCTCGATCCCGACCTGGCCCTCAGGTCGCTGACGGCGCTGGTCGGGCTCGACCGCGACTGGGTGCCGGGCACGGTGGGGACGTCGCTCTACATCCGACCCACCATCATCGCCAGCGAGCCGTTCCTGGGCGTCCGGCCGGCCAAGTCCTATCTCTACTTCGTGATCCTGTCGCCGGTGGGCGCGTACTACCCCGAAGGCATGAACCCGGTGAAGATCCTGGTGGTCGACAAGTACGTGCGGGCCGTGGAAGGGGGCGTGGGCGCCGCCAAGACTCCGGGCAACTACGCGGCCAGCCTCTACGCCGCCGAGGAGGCCAAGCACCAGGGGTTCACTCAGGTGCTCTGGCTCGACGGGCGCGAGCGGAAGTACCTGGACGAGGTCGGCACGATGAACATCATGCTGCGGGTGGGCGACGAGGTGGTCACGCCGCCGCTCACGGCGGGGACGATCCTGCCCGGCGTCACCCGCGACTCGGCGCTCACGCTGATGCGCGAGTGGGGGCTGTGGGTCTCCGAGCGCCAGATCGCCATGGACGAGGTGCGGGCCGCGGCCAAGAACGGTACCCTGCGGGAGGTGTGGGGCACCGGCACCGCCGCCGTCATCTCGCCGGTGGGCGAGCTGGCCTACCGGGGCGAGCAGATCGTCATCAACGGCGGCAAAATCGGCGAGCTGACCCAGCGCCTGTACGACGCGATCGTCGGGATCCAGTACGGGACGGCACCCGACAGCCACGGCTGGACCGTGGAGGTATAGCACGATGAGCGAGTGCGTGTTCTGCAAGATCCGGGATGGACAAGTTCCGTCGCTGAAGATCTACGAGGATGAGCGGACGCTCTGCTTCATGGACATCAATCCGTTGAACTCCGGGCACTGCCTGGTGGCGCCCAAGGCGCACGCGCCCACCATCTTCGACGCCGACGAGGAAGACTTGATGGCGGCCATCGCCACGGCCAAGCGGGTGGCCATGGCCCTGCTGCGGGCGGTGAAGCCCGATGGGCTCAACGTCCTGCAGGCCAACGGGGCGGCGGCGTTCCAGTCGGTGCCGCACTTCCACTTCCATCTGATCCCGCGCTGGACGAACGACAACAAGGGCTTCGACTGGAAGCTCGTGCCCGGCGACCGAAACCAGATCATGAAGGTCGGTGAGAAGCTGCGGTCCGTGCTCGCCGGCCAGGACCATGACTAAGGTCGGAGGGGGCCTCGACGGCCCCCTCCGAATCCTCCCCCGGGATTGCGCGGGCGAAGCCCGCGCTCGAAGGCAGCGTCGTGACTGAGCGGAAGATCCGAGTGATCGTGGCCAAGCCCGGGTTTCGTCGGAGGGGGCCGCGGCGGCCCCCTCCGAGTCCTCCCCCAAGGGTTGCGCGGGCGAAGCCCGCGCTCGAAAGGGGTCAGTGTGACTGAGCGGAAGATCCGAGTGATCGTGGCCAAGCCCGGGTTGGACGGCCACGACCGCGGGGCCAAGATCGTCGCGCGGGCGCTGCGCGACGCCGGCTTCGAGGTCATCTACACGGGCCTGCACCAGACGCCCGAGCAGATCGTCGCCACAGCGGTCCAGGAGGACGCCGATGCCATCGGCCTCAGCGTGCTGTCCGGCGCCCACAACTACCTGTTCAAGCGGCTGCTGGAGCTGCTGAAGGAAAAGGACGCGGAGGACATCGTCGTCTTCGGCGGCGGCATCATCCCGCCCGAGGACGCGGCGGCGCTGAAGGCGCTGGGCGTCAAGGAGCTGTTCGGCCCCGGGACCTCGACCCAGGATATCGTCCGTTTCGTCCGCGAGAACGCGCTGAAGTGAGGGAAGGCCCATGATCAAGAAGCGCCTGCGCCAGATCGAGTTCTTCAAGCACCTGAAGAAGGGCCGGCCCGGCGCCGGGGCCAAGCGGCGCTCGGCCTGACGGGAGTTCCGGTCGTGGACTTCGAGCTGACCCCGGAGCAGAAGGACATCCGCGACGTCGCCCGGCAGTTCGCCGACAGCGAGCTGGGCGACAAGATCTCGCCCTACGACGAGCATCACGAGTTTCCCTGGGAGATCGTGCGCAAGCTGGGTGCGCTGGGCTTCCTGGGCGCGCTGGTGCCTCCGGAGTACGGCGGGGCCGGTCTCGACTGCGTCGCCTACGCGCTGGTCGTCGAGGAGCTGAACCGCGGCGACGCCTCGGTGGGGATCACCATGTGGGCGCATAACTCCCTCTGCGCCAGCCACACCGTGATGTTCGGCTCGCCCGCTCAGAAGGCGAAGTACCTGCCGCCGCTGGCCCGGGGCGAGGTGCTGGGGGCGTGGGGACTCACCGAGCCGGGCTCGGGCTCGGACGCCGCCGCGCTCCGCACGCGGGCGGAGCTCCGGGACGGCGTCTGGGTGCTCAACGGGAGCAAGGCGTTCATCACCAACGCCAGCGTGGGCGGGACGGCGGTGGTGATGGCCCGCACCGATGCCGAGCAGTCGTCGAGGGGGATCTCGGCGTTCATCCTCGAGAAGGGAATGCCCGGCTTCTCCGCCGGCCAACCCTACCGCAAGCTCGGCCTGCACGCCTCCGACACCGCCGAGCTGATCTTCGAGGACGCGCGGGTGCCCGCCGAGAATCTCCTGGGCCGGCGCGGCGAGGGGTTCGGGCAGGCCATGCAGGTGCTCGAGGGCGGACGCATCG
Source organism: Candidatus Methylomirabilota bacterium (assembly GCA_036001065.1). Classification (NCBI taxonomy): domain Bacteria; phylum Methylomirabilota (SeqCode); species Candidatus Methylomirabilota bacterium. Next base: position 49,219 of record DASYUQ010000100.1, on the reverse strand, counting down.
CCATGGCCGCGATGGCGGTGGGCATCGCTCGGGCTGCCCTCGATCAGGCGGTGAAGTACATGAATCAGCGGACCGCCTTCGGGCGCACGCTGGCGGAGTTCAACGGGCTCCAGGCGATCGTGGCCGACCTCGCGACCGAGATCGAAGTGGCGCGCTTGCTGACTCTGCGCGCCGCCTGGCTGAAAGACAGGGGCCGGCCGGCGATGCACGCCGCCGCGATGGCCAAGCTCTTCGCCTCCGAGACCGCGATGAAGGCCGCCACCAAGGCGGTGCAGCTCCACGGCGGCGCCGGTTACATCACGGAGTTCCCGGTGGAGCGTATCTTCCGGGACGCGAAGATCACGGAGATCGGTGAGGGGACGTCGGAGATCCAGCGGTGGGTCATCGCGCGTGAGATCCTCCAGCTCACGTGAGCGTGGCCGACGCTGAGCTGATCCGGATCGACGGCGTCGCCAAGCGTTACCGGACGGCCTCGGGCGTCGTGGACGCGCTCGGCGACGTGTCGCTGGCGGTGCGCGAGGGCCAGTTCTGCACGATCATCGGGCCCTCGGGCTGCGGCAAATCGACGCTCCTCGGAATGCTGGCGGGCCTGGTCGGCCCCGACGGCGGCCGCGTGCTGATCGAGGGGCAGCCGGTCACCGGGCCCGACCCCCGCCGCGTCGCCACCGTCTTCCAGGACCCCGGCCTCTTCCCCTGGCGCACGGCGCTCGAGAACGTCGAGTTCGGCCTGGAGCTCCAGGGCGGGGATCGCGGGCGGCGCCGCGCGGTGGCTACCGAGCTGCTCGGCCCGCTGGGCCTCCGCGGCTTTGCCGACAAGTACCCGCGCGAGCTCTCCGGGGGCATGAAGCAGCGTGTGGCCATCGGGCGCGCGCTGGCCATCGACACGAAGATCCTCCTCATGGACGAGCCCTTCGGGGCGCTGGACGAGCAAACGCGCGTGCTCATGGGCGAGTGGCTGCTCGACATCTGGCGCCGGACGAAGAAGACCGTGATCTTCGTCACCCATAGCCTGCACGAGGCGCTCGCGCTGTCGACGCGCGTGGTGGTCATGACCGCCCGCCCCGGGCGGATCAAGAGTGTGCTCGAGCTGCCGCTCGGGTATCCCCGCGCGATGGACTCGCCCGAGCTGGTGACGTTGCGGGCCAAGCTCTGGAGTGAGATCCGCGGCGAGTCACTGCGGGCCATGAGCGAGTCGTGACGGCTGTGCGAGCCGCAGGGCGGCCAGGGGCTGGGGCCCCTGCGCCCGAGGCGAGCCTCTGAAACGGGCTGTGCGAGCCGCAGGGCGGCCAGGGGCTGGGGCCCCTGCGCCCGAGGCGAGCCTCTGAAACTCTCGGCCCTTCGCCTGGCCATTCTGCTCGGGGCCCTGGGGCTCTGGGAGATCGCGGCCCGGGCGGGCAACCCGCTTCTCCACGTGCCGCCCTCGGCGGCGCTGCCGTCGCTCGTCGACCTCCTGTCGCTGCGCTCGTACCCGGATCTGCCCGAACACTTCCTGCTCACCGCCCGCGAGATCGCCGTCGCCTACGCGCTGGCGGTGGCGGGCGGCCTGGGCGCGGGCTTCGCGCTGGGCGGCCACCGCGTCCTCGGGCGCACCTTCGCGCCCATCCTGGGCGCGCTCTACGCCGTTCCGGCGGTGGTCTGGTACCCGTCGCTCATGCTCTTCTTCGGGCTCGATGCCGCCTCGAAGATCGCGTTCGGATTCCTCCTGGGGTTCTTTCCCATCACGCTGGCGGTGCTGGCCGGCATGCGCCAGGTGAACCCGCACTTCGTCACGGTCGCGCGGAGCTTCGGCGCCTCGCCGCTCGCCGTCTTCGCCAAGGTGCTGATTCCCGGCATGCTCTTCACGCTGGTGGGCGGGCTCCGGACGGGGCTCGCGCTCTCCGTGATCGGCGTCATCGTGGGCGAGGTTCTGGGATCCAAGGCGGGAATGGGCGCGCTCATCAACCACGCCTACGGGCTCTTCCGGACGGCCGACTACGTCGCGCTGGTACTGGTGACGCTGGCGCTGGTCGTCGTCTCCGACGTGCTGGCCAGCCTGGTCGAGCGCCGGGCCCGGCGATGGACGACGTGAGCGAGACCCGTCGCATCCGGCTGCTGCAGGTGGCGAGCATCCTGGCCGTGCTGGCGGCGTGGGAGGCCTCGGCGCGCGCCGGGTGGGTCGATCCGCTCTTCGTCGCGCCACCCAGCGCCGTGGCGCGGGCCTTCGGGGCGATGGGGGGTTCGGCGCTCAGCGCGCTCGGCGACACGCTGGCGAAGACTGCAGTCGCCTATGCGCTGGCCGTGGGGCTGGGCGTGCCGGCGGGGCTCGTGATCGGCTCGGTGCGGGCCATGCACGACGTCCTCCATCCCTTCGTCGTCGCGCTCTACGGGATCCCGAAGATCCTGGTGCTGCCCTGGATCGTGCTGCTGCTCGGCTTCGGCACCGCGCCCGCGGTCGCCTACGGCGCCCTTCATGGCCTCTTTCCCATCCTCGTGCTGGTCATCGGGGGCGTGCGCGACGTCGATCCGGCGCTGGTCACCGTCGCCCGCTCGTACGGCGCGCGGCCCTGGCAGGTCTACTGGAAGGTCATCCTGCCGGCCAGCGTGCCCTCGGTGCTGGCGAGCCTCCGCCTGGGCATCGTCTTCTGTCTCCTGGGCGTGCTGATCGTGGAGATGTTCGCCGGCGTGCGCGGCATGGGCCACGTCATGAACGCGCTGGCCAACGGCTTTCAGGCCGCCCAGCTCTTCGCGGCCACCGCCCTGGTCTCGGCCGCCTCCATCGGCATCGTGCTGGCCCTCGACGCGCTCAACGAGAAGCTCTCGCACTGGCGGGGGTGAACCGGAGGGGGCGGGCGCTGGTCACTCCCCCCTCAGCGTCGGGTCCAGGAGATCGCGCAGCCAGTCGCCGGTGCGGCTGACGACGAGCGACGTCAGCATCAGCACGGTGCCGGGGCAGGTGGAGATCCACCACGCCGAGTCCAGGTACTCGCGCCCCTCGTGGATCATGCCGCCCCAGGACGGTGTGGGCGGCTGGATGCCGAGCCCCAGGAAGGAGAGCGTCGCCTCCAGCACGATGGCGCGCGCCAGCTCGAGGGTGGCGATGACGACCAGCGAGGAGACGACGTTGGGCAGGATGTGGCCGAGCACGATGCGCAGGGTGGAGCCGCCCAGCGCGTGGATGGCGTCCACGAACTCGCGCGAGCGCAGCACCAGGACCTGGGAGCGGAGGATCCGCGCGTAGGCGACCCAGCCCGAGAGCCCGACGACGACGATCAGCGTGGGGAAGCTGGGGCCCAGGACCGCGATGATGCCGATGGCCAGCAGGATGAAGGGGAACGCGAGCTGGGCATCGGCCAGCGTCATGACGACGCCGTCCAGCCAGCCGCCGCGGAACCCCGCCAGCAGGCCCAGCGCCGCGCCGATCAGCCCGCCGACGGTCACGGCGGCGAAGCCGATGACAAGCGAGACGCGCGCGCCGTAGATCACCCGCGAAAGCACGTCGCGCCCGAGATGGTCGGTGCCGAGGAGGTGCGCCTGGCCGTCGGCCGCCGCCAGGGTGGGCGCGGTCAGCCGGGCGCGGAGCGACTGGCGCGTCGGGTCGTGCGGCGCCAGCCACGGCGCCGCCGCGGCCACGGCGCCCAGCAACAGGACGAAGGCCGCGCCCGCCAGTACCAGCGCCAGGCCTCGACGCCGCCGCGCGCCGGACCTGGCCGCGACGGAGCGGAGGTCGACGACGGCGTCAGGCGCGGCGGACGCGGGGATCGAGGAGGCCATACAGGAGATCGACGACGAAGTTGATGACGATGAAGACGACGGCCGAGAGAAAGACCGCGCACTGCACGACCGGGTAGTCCCGGTTGTAGATCGACTGGATCGCCAGCCGTCCCATCCCCGGCCAGGCGAAGACCGTCTCGGTGACGACGGCCCCGCCCAGCAGCGTGCCGAACTGCAGGCCCGTGATCGTGAGGACCGGGATCGCCGCATTCTTCAGCGTGTGCTTGACCACCACCAGTCGCTCGGACAACCCCTTGGCGCGCGCCGTGCGGATGAAGTCGGCGCGCAGCACCTCCAGCACCGCCGAGCGGGTGAGGCGCGCGATGGAGGCCATGGCGAAGATGCCCAGCGTCAGCGCCGGCAGCACGAGATGGTGCCAGTCACCGCGCCCTCCGGTAGGCAGCAGGCCGGCCTTCAGCGACAGCAGCAGGATGAAGAGGATGCCGAGGAAGAACGTCGGCGCCGCCTGCCCGACCAGCGCCACGCCCATGGCCGCGTGGTCGAGGAGCGAGTTGCGCCGCGCCGCCGACAGCACGCCGATCGGCACCGCCACCACCACGGCGAAGGCGAAGGCCGCCAGTCCCAGCTCGAGGGTGGCGGGCAGATAGTCGAGGACGACGCGGGCGGCCGGCTCCCGGAAGTGGATGGAGCGGCCGAAGTCGCCGCGCAGCACGTTCGCCAGGAACGTCGCGTACTGGACGGGCAGGGGACGGTCCAGCCCCAGCTCGGCGCGGACGCGGAAGATCTCACTCCGGGGCGCGTCGGGCGGCAGGAGCAGCGGCACCGGATCGCCGCTGAGCCGCATGACCACGAAGACGACCGTGGAGACGAGCCACAGCGCGATCAGCGCGCGCAGCAGCCGGTGGGCCAGAAAACCGAGAGTCCCACGCATGGCAAGCGGCCGGGGCCACCGACGGCCCCGGCCGCGGTGCGCTCAGGCGCGGCGGAACTTGAAGTTGAAGCGGCGGATCTCGAACTGCTGGTTGGGGTTCGGCGTCCACTCCACGTACTTCTGCAGGCCGTAGTCCTCGTAGGGCTGGATCACCGGGATCCACGGGAAGTGCTCGAGGAAGACCTTCGTCATCTCCCGGTACGCCTCCGCGCGGAACTTCTCGTCCACCGAGAAGCGCGCCGCCTCCCCCAGCTCGTCGAAGCGCGGGTGGCGCCAGTAGTCCTGAGGCCCGCCGGGGCCCAGGAGGCGCCACATCATGCCGTCGGGATCGCCGAGGGTGGAGGTCGGATCCGACCACCAGAGTCCCTTGAAGCTCCGGTCGCGGTTCTTCTGCGCGCGGACGGAGTACTCGACCACCTCCACTTTGGCGTTGACGCCGGCCTCGCGCCACATGCCCTGGATCGCCTCGGACATGGGCTTGTCGTTGGCGGTGTAGCCGACCGTGGTCTCGATCACGATCTCTTCGTTCTTGTAGCCCGCCTTTCGGAGCCGCTCGCGCGCCTCGCGCGGGTTGTAGGCGAGCGGCGGCAGCGCCGGGTCGTAGTGGTTGTCGCCCTTGGCGATGGGGCCGCTGGGCACGATCCCGCGTCCCCGCCACAGCTCTTTGACGATGAGCTCGCGGTCCACGGCCAGCGAGAGGGCCTGCTTCACCAGCGGGTTGTCGAGGGGCGGGCGCTTGCTGTTCACGGCCAGGACGTAGAGCCCCGCGTAGAGCGCGCCCACGACCTGGGTGGAGCCCGTGCCGGCCACGCGCTCGCCGTGATCGGGGGAGAGCTGGGTGATGACGTCCACCTCGCCCTTGAGGAGCGCGGCGATCCGGGGTGCGGTCTCCGGCACCGAGCGGAAGATCACGCGGTCGGCGTCGATCCGGCCGCCCCAGTAATCCGGGTTCGCCTCCAGGACGACCTTGTCGTCCTTCTTCCACGAGACGAAGCGCACCGGGCCCGTGCCCACCGGCCTGGCGTTGAAGGCATCGTTGCCGACCGCTTCCAGGTACTTCTTGGGGACGATCTGGCCACCGTAGAAGGCCAGGCGGGCGGGGAGCAGCGGATCCGGCTTCTTGCTGTGGATGACCACGTTCGTCGCGTCGGGCGCCTCGATGCGATCGATGGTCGTGAACACGGTGTTCACCCGCGTCTTCTGCGCGGGGTCCCAGGTGCGCTCGAGGCTGAACTTCACGTCGGCGGAGGTGAAGGCGTCACCGCTGTGCCACCGGACACCCGGCCGCAGCTTGAACGTCCAGATCGTCTGGCCCTCCCGCTTCCACTCCGTGGCCAGCCCCGGATAGAGCCTGCCGTCGGGGCGGCGGCTGGTGAGGTTGTCGAAGAGGTTGAACGACACGCGGATGTCGTTGGACGAGGTGCTGAAGTGCGGGTCGAACTTCGAGATGTCGCCGCCCTGGGCGACGACCAGCTCGCGCTTCTGGGTCGTCTGCGCGTGGGCCTCACGGACGAGCGGCCCCGGCAGCGCGGCGACGGCGCCGGCGGCGGCCGCGCCCTTGAGCAGGTGGCGTCGGGTGACCTGGACCATGACGGGCCTCCTCTGGATTCGCTCGCCTCGGACGGCGGGGCCCCAGCCCCGCGACGTCCTGCGGCTCACCCTGCGTGGATTCGCTCGCCTCGGACGGCGGGGATCCTTTCACTTGCTCGCCTCGCACGCGGGGGCCCCAGCCCCCGGCCGTGCTGCGGCTCGCCCTGCGGCCCCGCGACGTCCTGCGGCTCTCCCTGCGTGGATTCGCTCGCCTCGGACGGCGGGATTCTCTGGACCTGCTTGCCTCGGATGCAGGGGCCCGGCCCCTGGCCGTCCTGCGGCTCGCCCAGCGGCGTCCTGCGGCTCGCCCTGCCTTGCGGGCTGCCTGGGGCCGATTGGCGCGGACTATATGAGGCCGGGCGGAGCCCCCTGTCAAGGGGCGGGCCGATCGTGTCACAATCCACGCGTGGCCACGGCCGACGTCATCGTGATCGGCGGCGGCGCCAACGGCGCCAGCACCGCCTTCCATCTGGCTACTCTCGGCGTGACGCGGGTCGTGCTGCTCGAGCGCCACCACCTGGGCGCCGGGGCCACCGGCAAGTCGGGCTCGCTCGTGCGCATGCACTACACCAATGAGGCGGAATCGCGGCTGGCCTTCGAGAGCCTCAAGATCTTTCGCGACTTCGAGGCCATCGTCGGCGGCGCCTGCGGCTTCGAGCCGGCGGGCTTCATCCAGATCGTGGGGGCGGGCTACGAGGGCGCGCTCGCCCACAACGTCGAGACCCAGCGCCGGATCGGCATCGACACCCGGGTGATCGCGCGAGAGGAGCTGAAGCGCATCCTGCCCGGTTGCCACCTCGACGATATCGGGGCGGCCGCCTGGGAGCCGGGCTCCGGCTTCGCCGATCCGAACGCCACCACGTTCGCGTTCGCCGAGGCCGCGCGCGGCCGGGGCGTCACCATCCGCACGCACTGCGAGGCGCGCCGCATCCTGGTGGAGCGCGGGCGCGTCGTCGGGGTCGAGACGGCCGAGGACCGCATCGCCGCCCCGGTGGTCCTCGTCGCCGCCGGCGCGTGGGCGACGGCGCTGCTGGCGCCGCTCGGGCTCGACTACGGCCTCACGCCCCATCGCGTGCAGATCTCGATCCTCCGCTGGCCGGCCGGATTCGCGCACCGCCACCCGGCTGTCATCGACGCCATCCACCAGTCGTGGTTCCGGCCGGAAGGGGGCGCCTCGACACTGGCCGGCGTCGAGCTGGGCGTGGGCCACGCCGACCCCGATCGCTTCGACGAGGGCGTGGATCCGGACTACGTCGGGCGCTGTCGGCAGAAGCTGGCCGCGCGGCTGCCGGTCTTCGCGGAGGCCACCATGCGCGGCGGCTGGGCCGGCATGATCATGATGAGCCCCGACGGGCGGCCGATCATCGATCAGATCCCGTCGGTGGCCGGCCTCTACGGCATGCTGGGTGACTCGGGCACCTCGTTCAAGACGTCGCCCGCCATCGGCCGCTGCCTGGCCGAGTGGATCGTCGAGGGCAAGCCCCGCACCGCCGATCTCACGCCCTTCCGCTCGACGCGCTTCGCCGAAGGACGCCTCTGGGTGGATGAGCACCACTACGGCCGGGCGCGGCTGACGATCTCGCGCTAGCCGGCGCCGCTCACGCGGTTTCCGGGTGCGGCAGCCGCGTGCGGCGGACCCGGGCCTGGACGTCGCGGACCACGTCGCCCTCCAGCTCGATCTCCACCTCGTGGTGCTCGACGTCCCAGTGGTCGACGGTCGACAGCCAGCCGAGCGCGCGCCGGCGGTGCGGCACCACACGCCGTCCGCGGTAGACGAGCGTCTTGTGGCCGGGCGAGGTGAGCCGCTCCTGCTCTTCGGGGTTGGGACCGCAGAGCCGGAGCACCTCCTGGTAGCGCGTCTCGCCCGGCACGATCCGGGCCAGCGTCTCCCGGGCGACGACGACGCCGGTATCCCGTCCGGCCGGGGCCGGCGCGCCGCGCCCGATGTGAAAGCGGCCGGACACGCCCCTGGCGAGACGCTCGGCCAGGCCGCGGACGAGGACGGCGGCGACATTGCCCAGCACGAAGAACAGCAGGGGGATGAGCACCGGCGCCCAGGACTGGAGCCCCCAGAAGTAGCCGAACTGCACGCTCAGCGTCTGGGGGCGGAGACCTTCGGCGCGGTCGAGGAAGATCGAGACGACGTCGGTATTCTCCAGGGTCTCACTGAGCTGGCGCCGCGCCGACGGCGGGAACATCTCCTCGATCTTGAGGCGGTCGGCGTGGGCGAAATTGATGAGGAGCTGCGAGGGGTCCTCCGAGAGCTTGATCACGCGGTCGCGGTTCCAGAAGTACATCGGGAAGGTCGCGCGCTGGCGGACGTCGCCGAAGCTCAAGGTCAGGCGGTGGCGCGGGCCCCAGAGCGTCCGCTCGACCCAGGTGGCGGGCTTGGGCTTGACGAGCCCTCTGGTCGTCAGGCGCAGCCCGGTGAGATAGGCGCGGTTCGCGCTCTTCGGGCTCCAGGGGATCCGGACGTAGGTGGCCGGCGAGCTGATCCCGAGGCCACCCCCTTCGCGGACGAAGGTGACGAAGGGGGCGCCGCCGGCGAGGGGTTCGCGGAGGCTGCGGCCGTCCGGCCCGCGCTGATAGAGGTTTCGCGCGGAGAGCGACAGGCGCCCCTCCTCGATGACGGCGAAGCCCTGCTGCTCCACCGCGCGCGCCAGCGCGGGATCGGGCGGGCCCGCGGTCGGGTCGGGCGCCACCGCGCCGGGCCACAAGAGGTAGAGGTCCTGCTCGATGTCGCCGGCGCTCAGCGTCGGCGGCACCGCCAGGCTGAACAGCACGTCCACCGGCACGTCGCCCAGCTCCGGCGTGACGTTGGCCAGGATGAAGAGAGGCCCGACCGTGAACTGCGGGTGCGGGCGCGAAGCGAGGAAGAGCTGGGCAGGGGCCGGCGCCGGCGCGCTGGCCAGGAGCAGGCCGGCCAGCAGCGCCGCGCGAAGCATCAAGGGCGCGTCGTCCGCAGAGAATCGCCCCGCCGGCGAAACATCTAAACGCGCACCGGGATGAATTCCTTGGTGTAGTGGTCGTCCAGTGGCAGCCGCTTCTTGATGACCCCGTGCTCGAGCAGCGTGTCCTGCATGGTCTTGAGCGCCTCGACGCTGATCGTCCCGTCCGCGGAGAGCAGCGGTCCGGAGATCTTGTGGGCGCCCAGCGTCGCCTCGACGCTCCACCCGAGCTTCTTGGCCGCGATCTCGGCGGCGTCCTGGGGGCTGGCCCGCATGAAGTGTTGGGCGCGGAAGATCGCCCGCATCGCCTTGCGGATGGTCCCGGCGTTCTTCTTGATCGCGTCTTCGGAGGCGTACTGGATCAGGCTGATCCACCGGGGCGTCACCGAGTCCAGGCGCGTCAGCACCTTCGACTTGCCCTGTTGCTGGGTGACCGCCCCGCCGTCGCCCCAGACGAAGGCGTGGATCTCCTTGCGCGCCAGCGCCGCCAGCTGGGCGTCGAGCCCGCCGAGGCCCACGATCTTCACGTCGCGATCGGGATCCCAGCCCTGCTGCTTGGCCACGATCCGGGCGAAGACCCACGTGGTCGAGCCGATGAGGGTGACGCCGATGGCCTGGCCCTTGAGGTCCGCCACCCGCTGGATCTCGGGCGCGACGTTGAGGGTGAAATGATTGCCCTCGGTATGGGTGGCGATCATCTTGATCGGCATGCCGGCCTCGCGGAAGACCAGAATGTCCGTGCTGCCGGTGGCGCCGACCAGGATCTCGCCCGCGATCACGGCTTTCGCGAGATTGGGGCCTCCGCGGAAGGGGACGAACTCGGCGGCGAGCCCCTCCTGGGCGAAGAAGCCCTTCTCGAGCGCGAGGACGAACGGACCGGCCAGCGCGTAATCGCCCAGCACCGCGGTGCCGACCTTCACGCTCGTTGTCTGAGCGCGGACGATGTGCGGGGCGAGGGCGCCGGCCGCGGCAACCGCGGTCGACCGGAGGAACCGACGGCGGGGAAATGGCGTCATCAGATGATCTCCTGAGGTGGCGTCCCTTGACAGAGGGATGAGCTTCCCCTAGGTTAAACGGCACCGTCCATGAGCGAGGTCCTCAGCATCGTACAACCTCGTCGGCTCCACCGCCAACCCGCTGCCACGCCTGAGAGTCCATGAGCGACGAGCCCGTCTCCTACGAAGCGCGCGATGGCGTGGCCTGGATCACGCTGAACCGGCCGGCCGTGCTCAACGCCCTCGACACCGAGCTGGCCGCCGCGCTGGCCGACCACGTCGAAGCGGCGGCGGCCGCCGGCGGCGTCGCGCTCGTCATCGTGCGCGGCCGCGGGCGCGCCTTCTGCTCGGGGATGGACCGGACGGCGCTCGCCGAGGGTACGATCGGCGAGCCCTTCTACCGTCACTGGATGCGGGCGCTGAACGGCCTGGAGGACATGCCGAAGATCACGGTGGCGGTGCTGCACGGCCATTCCATCGGCGGCGGCCTGCAGCTGGCGCTCGCCTGCGACCTGCGCGTCGCCGCCGCCGACGCGGTCATCGGGCTCGGCGCCACCCGGCACGGGCTCATTCCCGATGGCGCCGTGCTCAGGCTCGCCCGCGTGGTCGGGTTGGGGCGCGCCAAGGAGCTGGCGCTCCTGAATGACGAGGTGAGCGCCGCCGACGCGCGCGCCATCGGCCTGGTGAACTGGGTGTGCCCGGCGGCGGAGATCGAGCCGACGATCCGAGGGCTCATCGACAAGGCGCGGGGGGCGTCGCCCACCGCGGCCGGCCACACCAAGCGACTCCTCCACGCCTCCTTCCACGGAGACCCGCGCGCCCTGATCGAGGAGCTCATCAAGGCGCAGAACGAGTGCATGGCCTCCTGGGAGATCGAGGAAGCGAACCGGGCGTGGCGGGAGAAGCGGGAGGCGGTTTTCTACCCTCCGCCGCAGTGACCGAGACAGCGACCGTCCGTTGACAAGTCCTTCGCCGGTTGGCTAGAGTCCGCCGCGGGCGACAGCATGTCTGCCCGCTCTTCGATTCGAGCATCTCGAGGGGGTGGGAGCGCGACCCGTTATAGGTGTAGCGACGCGGCGTGAGGACTCCGCCGCCATGGCGTTCAGACACCTGGCCGACAGAGGGAGGCGATTCATGCTGCAACGGCTGGCGGGGGCGCTGACCCGTTGGAGCACGCGCTGGGTCCCCGATGCCTGGATCATCGCGGTCATCCTCTCAGTCATCACCTACATCCTCGGGCTGATCTTCACCAAGGCGACGCCCTACCAGTTGGTGCAGCACTGGGGCAACGGCTTTTGGATCCTGCTGAGCTTCGCCATGCAGATGTGCCTGATCATCGTGACCGGGTACATCCTGGCGACCACGCCGTTCTTCAACCGGATCCTGAGCGGCCTCGCCGGTCTCCCCAAGAGCCCCAAGGGCTCCATCGCTCTGATGGCCCTCGTGTCCATGGTCCTGGCCTGGTTCAACTGGGGGTTGTCGATCGTGGGGTCGGCCGTGTTCACCCGCTTCATGGTGCAAAAGCAACGCGGCGTCGACTACCGGCTGCTGGTGGCGACTGCCTACCTCGGGCTCGGGGTCATGTGGCACTCGGGTCTCTCGGGCTCGGCCACGCTCCTGGTAGCCACGCCGAAGCACTTCCTCGAGAAGGACATCGGGATCATCCCGATCACGGAAACCACGTTCCATCCGTTCAATCTCATCCTGGCCGCCATCATCCTGGTCGCCCTCACGGTCTTCGGGCCCACGATGCACCCGCGACGCGAAGACACTGTCGAGGCCGACCCGGCGCTGGTCAAGGAGAAGGGGTTCACGGCGCCGGCCAGGTCCCGCCAGATGACGCCCGCCCAGCGGGTGGAACACTCGCCCAGCATCAACCTGGTCGTGGGCATCGGGGGGCTCATCTGGCTGTGGTGGTACTTCCGCGACAAGGGGTTTGCCGGTGTCAACCTGGATGCGGTGAACTTCACGCTTCTCATGATCGGCATTCTGCTGCACTGGACGCCCGCCTCCTTCCTCAAGGCCGCCACGGAGGCGGGGAACTTCATCTGGGGCGTGGTCATCCAGTTCCCCTTCTACGCCGGCATCTTCGGAATCATCCGCTTCTCCGGGCTGGCGGAAGTCATGGCCGGCTGGTTTACCGCCATCGCGAGCCAGACCACGTACCCCTTCGTCGTCGTCTGGTACTCGGGGATCCTGAACTACATCGTCCCCTCCGGCGGGTCGAAGTTCGCCATTGAGGCGCCGTACATCATCGCAGCAGGCAAGAGCCTGGGCGTCTCCAATGCGATGACGATCATCGCCTACGCCTGGGGCGACATGATCACGGACATCATCCAGCCGTTCTGGGCGATCCCGCTCCTCGGCGTGGCCAAGCTGGAGTTTCGGGACATCATGGGCTACTGCATCCTCTATTTCGCCTTGTACATGGTCATCATCTCGGCGGCGTTCCTGCTCCTGCCCTTCTTCGTTAGGGTCTGAGCGAAAGGATCTAAGCGGAGCAGCCGGCCAGGGGGGTGGGCGCACGAGGCCCGCCTCCTCGCTCCGCCAGCGCGTTCAAGATCCGCAGTGGGAGGACAGATGACCTACACGGACATCCTCTACGAGAAGAAGGACGGCGTGGCCTGGATCACCATCAACCGTCCCGCTCCAGGACCTCCGGGCCGAGGTCGAGAAGTGGTGTCAGGAGCTGCTCGAGAAGAGCCCGACGGCGCTGGCGCTCGCCAAACAGTCCTGGGCAAGGGCCTGCCCTTCGCCGCGACGCTGACGGTGACGTGTCTCACGGCCCTGCCGCTGATCGACAAGGCGCTGCGCTGACGGGGGCCACCTCAGCGTAAGTGCTCGTCATTCCGGCCCAAATGCTTGACAGCCCCCGTGGGCTTCGTTAGACTTTCGCCACTCGACGCCGCCCTTCTCCAGCCTGGAGTTCAGCGGTCCGCTCGTGAGCACCAGCGTGGAGGCGATTTGGACGTACTCGCGACGGGGAGAGAGAGAGATTGCCCGTGATGGCCCGAGGGGCTCGATGACGCCCGAGCTCGATACCTTCCCGAAGCTCGTCAGACACGATGCGCAACGCTTCCCCCGGAAGGTCGCCATCCGGGAGAAGGAGTACGGGATCTGGCGGTCGTACACCTGGAGCGACTACCTCGCGCAGGCCCGGCGCATCGCGCTGGGCCTGGCCTCGCTGGGCTTCGCGCGCGGCGACAAGACGGCCATCATCGGCGACAACCGCCCGCAGCTCTACTGGGCCGTGGCGGCGACCCAGGTCCTGGGCGGCGTGCCCGTTCCGCTCTACCAGGACTCGATCGAGAAGGAGCTCGCGTACATCGTCGATCACGCCGAGGCGAGGTTCGCGGTGGTCGAGGACCAGGAGCAGGTGGACAAGCTCCTCCACGTCAAGGAGCAATGCCCGCATCTCGAGGTCATCATCTACGAGGATCCGCGGGGGATGCGGTCCTACGCCGAGCCGTTCCTGGTGAGCCTCGAGCGGCTCCAGGAGCTCGGTGCCAAGTTCGCCCTCGACAACCCGACGTACTTCGACGACGAGGTCGCCAAGGGCACCGCCGACGATATCGCCATCATCTGCTACACCTCGGGGACCACCGGGACTCCGAAGGGCGCCATGCTCTCCCACCGAAATCTAATATCGACGGCGCGCAACGCCATCGCCGCCGAAGGCCTCCGCCGCGACGAGGAGGTGCTCGCCTACCTGCCCATGGCCTGGGTGGGGGACCACTTCTTCTCCTATGCCCAGTCCATCGTCGCCGGCTTCTCCGTCGACTGCCCCGAGAGCGCGGCGACCGTGCTCCAGGATCTGAAGGAGATCGGTCCGACGTACTTCTTCGCGCCGCCGCGGATCTGGGAGAACCTCTTGACCAACGTCATGATCCGCATCGAGGACGCGGCGTGGCCCAAGCGGAAGCTGGTCCACTTCTTCCTCGACCTGGCGCAGGACATCGAGCGGCGCCGGCTCAGCCGCCAGCCGGTGGCGCCGTGGCGCCGCCTCCTCTACCCGCTGGGACGACTCCTGGTCTACGGGCCGCTCCGGGACAACCTCGGGATGCGGCGCATCCGCATCGCCTACACCGCCGGCGAGGCCATCGGTCCCGAGATCTTCGTGTTCTTCCGATCGCTCGGCATCAACGTCAAGCAGCTCTATGGCATGACCGAAGCCAGCGCCCTCCTCTCGATCCATAAAGACGGGGACGTCCGGCTCGACACCGTGGGGACGCCGCTGCCCGGGGTGGAGATCCGCATCTCCCCAGGGGGGGAAGTCCTCTATCGGAGCCCCGGAGTCTTCCAGGGCTACTACAAGAACGTCGAGGCGACACAGCAGATGGTCCGGGAGGGCTGGGTCCACTCGGGCGACGCGGGCTTCCTCGACCGCGATGGCCACCTGAAGATCATCGACCGCGCCAAGGACGTGAGCCGCCTGGCCGACGGGACGATCTTTGCCCCGAAGTACCTGGAGAACAAACTCAAGTTCTCCCCGTACATCCGGGAGGCGGTCTGCACCGGGCAGGCGCGGCCCTCCGTCGCAGCCTTTATCAACATCGACCTGGCGGCGGTCGGGAACTGGGCCGAGCGGCGGGGGATTACCTACACGAGCTACACCGACCTCAGCCAGAAGCCGGAGGTCTACGATCTGATCCACCAGGAGGTCGTCCGGGTCAACCGGAGCCTGCGGGACGACGACGTGCTGCGCGGCGCCCAGATCCGAAAATTCCTGATCCTCCATAAAGAGCTGGACCCCGACGACGAGGAGATCACCCGGACGCGCAAGGTCCGGCGCGGGTACATCGCCCAGAAGTACGCCGCGCTGATCGACGCGCTCTACTCCGATCAGGGGCACGTGGCGGTCGAGGCGAAGGTGACCTACGAGGACGGCCGGACCGGCACCGTGCGCGCCGATCTCAGGATCCGGGAGGTGGCGCGGTGAGCGCGCTCGACGGGGCCGGCCCGCTCCTGGAGGTCGAGGGCGTCAGCGTCCGCTTCGGCGCCTTGCTGGCCCTGAGCCGGGTGAGCCTCGAGGTGCGCCGCGGGGAAATGCTCGCCATCATCGGCCCCAACGGCGCCGGCAAGACCACGCTGCTGAACGTCATCAGCGGGTTCTACCACCCGTACGAGGGGCGGATCCGCTTCGCGGGGAGGGACCGGACCCACCTCAAGCCCTACGACGTCGCCGCCCTGGGCATCGCCCGCACGTTCCAGAACGTCGCCCTGTTCAAGGGCATGACGGTGCTGGACAACATCATGACCGGCCGCGTCCTGAAAACGAAGGGCAACCTCCTGCTGGAGGCGCTCTACTGGGGGCCGGCGATGAGCCAGGAGCTGCGGCACCGGGCCTTCGTCGAGCGCCTCATCGACTTCCTCGAGATCGAAGCGATCCGCAAGACGCCGGCCGGACGCCTGCCCTACGGTCTCCAGAAGCGGGTCGAGCTGGGTCGAGCATTGGCCGCCGAGCCGGAGCTCCTGCTGCTCGACGAGCCGATGGCGGGGATGAACGTGGAGGAGAAAGAGGACATGTGCCGCTTCATCCTCGACGTGAACGACGAGTTCGACACCACCATCGTGCTCGTCGAGCACGACATGAGCGTCGTCATGGACATCTCCGATCGGGTCGTCGTGCTCGACTACGGCCGGAAGATCGCCGACGGGCCGCCCTCCGAGGTCCGGACCGACCAGACGGTGATCGACGCCTACCTCGGGGTGCCCCATGCCTAGAAATCGGAGGGGGCCGTCGAGGCCCCCTCCGAGCCTCCCCCAGAGAGGGATTGCGCCGGCAAAGCCGGCGCTCGGCGGGAGCGCGTGATGGACGTGCTCTACGGGTTGGTGGCGCCCTTCGCCGATATCGCGGGGAGCCCGGCGTTCTTCGTCGAGGTGCTGATCGGCGGGGTCGTTGCCGGGCTCATGTACTCGCTGGTCGCCCTGGGCTTCGTGCTGATCTTCAAGGCGTCGGGCGTCTTCAACTTCGCCCAGGGGGTGATGGTGCTGTTCGCGGCGCTGACCCTGGTCGGGCTCATGGAGCGCGGCGTGCCCGTCGTTTTCGCCCTCGGGCTCACCGCGCTGGTGATGATCCTGCTCGCCTTCGCCATCGAGCGGGTGGTGCTGCGCCCGCTGGTCAACCAGGAGCACATCATCCTGTTCATGGCCACCATCGGGCTCACCTTCTTCCTCGAGGGCTTCGGCGAGCTGCTGTGGGGCAGCAACGTCAAGCGGCTCGACGTCGGTATCCCGGACCGGTCCTTCAGCGTGGCCGGCGTCCTCGTGAACGAGCTCGAGCTGTCCGCCGGCGTGACGGCGGCGATCCTGGTGGCTGTGCTCGCCGTCTTCTTCCACGGAACCCGGGTCGGGCGCGCCTTGCGCGCGGTCGCTGACGATCACGAGGCGGCGCTTTCCATCGGGATCCCGCTCAAGACCATCTGGATCATCGTCTGGTCGGTGGCGGGGGGTGTCGCCATCGTCGCCGGCATCATGTGGGGCGCCAAGAGCGGCGTGCAGTTCAGCCTCTCGCTCATCGCGCTGAAGTCGCTGCCCGTCCTCATCCTGGGCGGCTTCACCTCGGTGCCGGGCGCCATCGCGGGTGGCCTCATCATCGGCGTCGGCGAAAAGATCGGCGAGGTCTACTGGGGACCTCTCGTCGGCGGGGCGATCGAGAACTGGTTCGCCTACGGGCTGGCCCTGGTCTTCCTCCTGTTCCGGCCGCAGGGACTGTTCGGCGAGAAGATCATCGAGCGGGTGTGATGCGGCTCCGACTGACGTCGCCTGGAGCTGATGTGACAGCGTGATCTACCGCACGGCCGGCCAGTTCAAGACGACCTACGCCAGCGACCAGGCGATCTTCCCGATCGTCCAGGATCGCGTGGCGGTCACCCTGGCTCTGACAGCCGCCTTCGTGATCCCGCCGGCCCTGGCCAGCGAGTACTGGCTGCAGGCGGTCCTCATCCCGCTTCTGGTCTACGCGCTGGCCGCCCTCGGGCTCAACCTCCTCACCGGCTACGCCGGGCAACTCTCGCTCGGCACCGGCGGGTTCATGGCGGTAGGGGCTTACAGCGCCTTCAAGCTGTCCACGGCGTTCCCCCACCTCGACATCGTCGCCGTGTTCCTCCTGGCCGGCCTCGTCGCGGCCGGCGTGGGGCTGCTCTTCGGGATCCCCAGCCTCCGCATCAAGGGCTTTTACCTGGCGGTGGCCACCCTGGCCGCCCAGTTCTTCCTCCTCTGGCTCTTCAACAAGGTCGCCTGGTTCGTCAACTACGCGCCCTCCGGCACCATCACCGCGCCGGACCGAGAGGTTTTGGGCGTGCTGGTCACCGGTCCCAACGCCACCGCCGGAGCCCGGTACGTGATGGCCCTGGCGTTCGTCGCCGTCTTCGGCCTGGTGGCCAAGAACCTGGTGCGCGGGCGCCTGGGCCGGGCCTGGATGGCCATCCGCGACCGCGACATCGCCGCCGAGATCATCGGGATCCGCCCGCTGCGGACCAAGCTGCTGGCGTTCGGCATCAGCTCGTTCTACTGCGGCGTGGCCGGGGCCGAGCTGGTCTTCCTCTACCTCGGCAGCGCCGAGACGCAGGCCTTCGACATCAACATCTCCTTCCTAGTCCTCTTCATGGTCATCATCGGCGGCCTCGGCAGCATTCTCGGGTCGTTCCTCGGAGCGGCGTTCATCGTGCTGGTCCCCATCTTCCTGACCAACGCGCCGCATCTGGTCGGACTCGGGCTGCCGGTGGCGCTGCAGAAGCAGATCGAGCTCATGGTGTTCGGCGCCCTCATCATCTTCTTCCTGATCGTCGAACCACACGGACTGGCGCGGCTCTGGCAGATCACCAAGGAAAAGCTGCGTCTCTGGCCGTTCCCCCACTAACAGAGAGGAGGCAACCCATGCGCGTGAAGCTGCTCCTGAGTGTCCTGCTGGCGCTGGCCGTGGCCGCCGGGCCCTTGGCGGCGGTGGCTCCGGCCCAGGACAAGTCGATCTTCATCCCGCTCCTGGTCTACCGGACCGGACCGTACGCCCCCAGCGGCATTCCCATCGCCAACGGCGCCAGCGACTACTTCAACCTCGTCAACGAGCGCGACGGAGGCGTGAACGGAGTCAAGATCGCCTTCGAGGAGTGCGAGACCCAGTACGACACCAAGCAGGGAGTCGAGTGCTACGAGCGGCTGAAGTCCAGGAGCCCCGTGCTGGTCAACCCCTACAGCACCGGCATCACCTACCAGCTGATCCCCAAGGCCCCGGGCGACAAGGTCGTCATCCACTCGATGGGCTACGGCATGACGGCCTCCGCCGACGGGCGCTGGTTCCCCTGGGTGTTCAACTTCCCCATGACCTACTGGAGCCAGGCCTCGGCCTTCGTCAAGTACGTGGGGCAGCAGGAAGGCGGGGTGGAGAAGCTCAAGGGCAAGAAGATCGCCCACATTTACCACAACAGCCCGTACGGTCGGGAGGCCAACCCCACCCTGGAGGAGCTCGCCCGCAAGTACGGCTTCGAGCTCACGCTGCTGGCGGTCGACCACCCGGGCCAGGAGCAGAAGTCGACCTGGCTGCAGATCCGCCGTCTGAACCCCGACTGGATCTTCGTGTCCGGCTGGGGCGTGATGAACCAGGTGGCCGTGAAGGAGGCGGCGGCCATCGGCTACAAGATGGACCACATGGTGGGCAACTGGTGGACGGGCACCGAGGCCGACGTGGTCCCCGCTGGTGATGGCGCCAAGGGCTACAAGTCCATGACGTTCCACGCTCCCGGGGCCAACTTCAAGGTCCACCAGGACATCTTCAAGCACGTCTATGACAAGGGGAAGGGCGCGGCCAAGCGCGAGGCGGTCGGCGAGGTGCTCTACAACCGCATGGCGATCAACGCCATGCTGAACGTCGAGGCGATCCGCACGGCCATGACGAAGTCCGGCAACAAGCCGCTCACCGGCGAGCAGGTGCGGTGGGGCTTCGAGAACCTGAACCTCACCGAGAAGCGTCTCGAGGAGCTGGGCATGAAGGGCATGATGCGCCCCCTCCGGGTCACCTGCGAGAACCACGAGGGCAACGGGCTGGCCCTGGTCCAGCAGTGGGACGGCAAGAAGTGGAACATCGTCTCCGACTGGATGGAGCCCATCCGCGAGGTCGTGCGCCCGAAGCTGGAGGCGGCCGCGGTGGAGGAGGCCAAGAAGCTCGGCTACACCATGCGCGACTGCGCGAAGGAAAAGTAGGGACGTGAGCGTGGGCGGGGCCCCCCGGCCGCTGCTCTCGGTCAACAACATCGAGGTCATCTACGACCACGTGATCCTCGTGTTGAAGGGGGTGTCGCTCCAGGTCCCCGAGGGGGGCATCGTGGCCCTCCTGGGGGGCAACGGCGCCGGCAAGAGCACGACGCTGAAGGCCGTCTCGGGGCTGCTGCGGACCGAGCGGGGCGCGGTCACCAAGGGGAACATCCAGTTTCTGGGAGAGGCCATTCACCGGAAGGACCCGGCCGAGGTGGTCAGGCGCGGGATCGTCCAGGTGATGGAGGGGCGTCACGTCTTCGAGCACCTCACGGTCGAGGAGAATCTGCTGACCGGTGCCTACACCCGGCGCAATGGCCGGGCGCTGAGGCAGGACCTGGACCTCGTCTACCGCTATTTCCCCCGCCTGCGCGAGCGGCGCCAGGTCAAGGCCGGCTACGTCTCGGGCGGCGAACAGCAGATGCTGGCCATCGGCCGGGCCCTCATGGCGCGGCCCAAGCTCATGCTGCTCGATGAACCGTCCATGGGGCTGGCGCCGATGCTGGTGAACGAGATCTTCGACATCGTCAGCCGCATGAACCGCGAGGAAGGCGTGGCCGTCCTGCTCGCCGAGCAGAACGCCGCCATGGCCCTCCGGTTCGCCCAGTATGGGTACGTGATGGAGAACGGCCGCATCGTCCTCGACGGCGACGCCAAGGCGATCAGCCAGAACGAGGACATCAAGGAGTTCTACCTGGGGCTCACCGGCGTCGGACAGCGCAAGAGCTACCGCGACGTGAAGCACTACCGGCGGCGCAAACGATGGCTGTCGTGAGCGCGCGGACGGCCCCGGCCCCGGGATGGCCGGGGACGGCTCGACCACGAGGTCGGCGGCGATGGTCGCCGGGCGGTTCCCCACCCGCGCGCGTGGGCTGGCTGGTTGGAGGGAACGGGTCTCGCAGCCCCCGGCCATCCCGAACCCCGGGCAGTCCGCACGCTCGCCGTCGGCTTCACACCACGAGGTCGGCGGCGAGAGCCGCGGGGCTCTCCGCCTCCGCGCGAGGGTCGGGCGCTTCGAGCGCCGGCTTGGCCGGCGCAAGCCGGGCCGGGGAGGTGTCGGAGGGGGCAGCCTCCGCCCCCTCCGACGAATGATGTCCTCCCAGCTGGAGATCCGCGAGGTGTCCAAGGCGTTCGGCGGCGTGCAGGCCGTGGCCCGCGTCAGCCTGGAGGTGCCGCGGAGCGAGATCCTCTCGGTCATCGGCCCCAACGGCGCGGGCAAAACGACGCTGCTCAACATGATCAACGGGTTTTATCATCCCGACAGCGGCCGCATCGCGCTCGACGGCGCCGACGTCACCCGCCACCATCCCTCGCGGATCGCCGAGCTGGGCGTGGCGCGGACCTTCCAGAACATCGCGCTCTTCAAGGGCATGACGGTGCTCGACAACCTCATGCTGGGCCGGCACGTCCACATGAAATCGGGCGTGCTGGCGTCGGTCGCCTACTGGGGGCTGGCCCAGCGGGAGGAGGTCGTCCACCGCCGGCGGGTCGAGGACATCATCGACTTCCTGAAGATCCAGGACCTGCGCCGGCGCCCGACGGGCTCGCTGCCCTACGGGCTCCAGAAACGGGTGGAGTTGGGACGCGCGCTGGCGCTCGATCCCAAGATCCTGCTGCTCGACGAGCCCATGGGCGGCATGAACCAGGAAGAGAAGGAGGACATGGCGCGCTTCATCCTCGACGTCAACGAGGAGTGGGGCACGACCACCATCCTGATCGAGCACGACATGGGCGTGGTCATGGACATCTCCGACCGGGTGGCCGTGCTCGACATGGGCCAGAAGATCGCCGAGGGCAAGCCCGACGAGGTACGGGCGAACCCGCTCGTGATCAAGGCCTATTTGGGAGAGTCACGCCGTGCGTGACTGGGGGGAGGGCAAGGGTGGCTGAGCCGGACACGCTGCCCCGACTGCTGCTGCGGAACGCCGAGCAGTACGGCGCGAAGACGGCCATCCGGGAGAAGGACCGCGGCATCTGGCAGCCGTACACGTGGCGGGAATACCGCGACCACGTGCACGACTTCGCCCTGGGGCTGGCCGCGCTCGGGTTCACGCGGGACGAGAAGCTCTCGGTGATCGGCGATAACCGCCCGCGGCTGTACTGGGCCCAGCTCGCCGCCCAGGCGCTGGGCGGCGTCGCCGTGCCCGTCTATCAGGACTCCATCGCCAAGGAGCTGGCCTACGTTTGGAACCACGCCGAGGTCTCGGTCATCGTCGCCGAGGATCAGGAGCAGGTGGACAAGGTCGTGGCGCTCCGCGACGAGCTGCCCGCCCTCCGTCGCGTGATCTACGACGACCCGCGCGGCATGGCCGCCTACCGCTTCGACTGGCTCCGCTCCGTCGCCGAGGTGGAGGAGCTGGGGCGGAAGTTCGGCGCCGCGCATCCCGGCTCCTTCGAGGCGGAGCTGGCCCGGGGCCAGCCGGACGACGTCGCGACGATCTGCTACACCTCCGGGACCACCGGCGATCCCAAGGGGGTCATGCTCACGCATCGGAACGCCATCGAGACGGCCCGCACCTTCACCAGGACGGAGGACATCCGCCCCACCGACGAATGGCTGTCGTACCTGCCGATGGCGTGGATCGGTGACTGCATCTACTCGCTGGCCTTGAGCCTCACCGTGGGCTTTGCGTGCAACTGCCCGGAGAGCCCCGAGACGGTCCAGCGCGATCTGCGCGAGCTGGGACCGACGACCGTGCTGGCACCGCCGCGCATCTGGGAGAACATGTTGACCTCGCTGCAGGTGCGCGCCGCCGATGCGACGCTCCTCAAGCGGTGGATCTTCGAGCGATTCCGGGCGGTGGCCGAGCGCGTGGAGACGCTCCGCGCCGACGGCAAGCCGGTGCCGCCGGGGCTCCGCCTGGCCTACGGGCTGGGCGAGTTCTTCGTGTACGGCCCCGTGCGCGACCAGCTGGGCCTGGGCATGGCCCGCTGGGCCTACACCGGGGGCGCGCCGCTGGGCGCCGAAACGTTCCGCTTCTTCCGCTCCTTCGGCGTCAACCTCAAGCAGGTCTACGGCTCCACCGAGGTGAGCGCGCTGGTTTCCCTCCAGCCCGACGCGGAAGCCAACCCCACCACGGTGGGCCGCCCGTGCCCGGGCATCGAGGTGAAGATCGGCGACAAGGGCGAGGTCCTCATCCGGAGCGCCGGCGTCTTCCGCGGCTACTTCAAGGCCGAGGAGGCGACGCGCGAGGTGATCGACGCCGAGGGCTGGTTCCACACCGGCGACGCCGGGTTCCTCGACCCGCGCGGGCATCTGGTCATCATCGACCGGGTCAAGGACGTGGGCGCGCTGGCCGCCGGGGCGCCGTTCGCGCCGCAGTTCATCGAGAACAAGCTGAAGTTCAGCCCCTACATCCGAGAGGCGGTCGCCTTCGGCCACGACCGGCCGTACGTGGCGGCGATGGTCGCCATCGACCTCAACACCGTGGGCAACTGGGCCGAGCGGCGCTCGATCGCCTACACGAGCTACATGGACCTCAGCCAGAAGCCGGAGGTGCGCGCGCTGATCCGGGAGGAGATCCGCAAGTGCAACGCCACCCTGCCGGAATCGACCAAGATCCGGCGCTTCCTCCTCCTGCCCAAGGATCTCGACCCCGACGACGCCGAGATCACGCGGACGCGCAAGCTGCGGCGCCGCTTCATCGCCGAGAAGTACGCGGCGATCGTCGACGCCTTCTATGCCGGCCGGGACGAGGTGGCGATGGCCACGGCCATCACCTACGAGGACGGACGGCAGGGGACGGTCCAGGCGCGTGTTCGCGTCGACGACGTCGAGGGGGCGGCCGACGCGTCAGAGGCTCGCTTCGGGCGTGGACGCCCTGCGGCTGCGCAAAACCATGTTTGATTGGCAGTTCTTCGGGCTCCTCATCTCCAACGGCGTGCTGATCGGTCTCATGTACTCCCTGATCGCCCTGGGGTTCGTCCTGGTCTACAAGGCGACCGACGCCATCAACTTCGCCCAGGGCGAGTTCGTCATGATCGCCGGCTTCATGGTCGCGGTGGCCCTGGGAGCGTACGGCGCGCCGCTGTGGCTGGCCGTCGCGCTGGCCCTGGCGCTGATGATCGCGTTCGGCTTCGGGCTCGAGCGCGCCATGCTGCGCCCGCTGATCGGGCGGCCCATCGTGGCCGTGATCATGGCGACGATCGGCCTGGCCGCCATCCTCCGGGGCTTCGGGCCGCTGATGTGGGGCGCCGAGACGAAGCCGCTGGCGCTGCCCATCCCCGACGAGCCCATCGTGTGGGGCCCGCTCTTCATCCCGCCGATCCAGCTCCTGGGCGCCGCCGTCAGCCTGCTCTTCCTGGCCATCTTCGGCTGGTTCTTCCTCCGGTCCCGCCAGGGCATCGCGATGCGCGCCGTCGCCGACAGCCAGCAGGTGGCCATGGCGATGGGCGTCAACGTGGAGCGCTACTTCGCGCTGGCCTGGGCGATGACGGGCATCGTCTCCGCCCTGGGCGGCGTCGTCTGGGGCAACCTGCTCGGCGTGGACGTCCACCTCGCGCTGGTCGGCTTCAAGGTCTTCCCGGTGGTGATCCTGGGTGGGCTGGACTCGAT
This sequence comes from Candidatus Methylomirabilota bacterium, assembly GCA_036001065.1. Classification (NCBI taxonomy): domain Bacteria; phylum Methylomirabilota (SeqCode); species Candidatus Methylomirabilota bacterium. The sequence continues at coordinate 25,240 of DASYUQ010000100.1, read as the reverse complement.
CCCGGGCGCGATCATCGGCGGCCTGATCATCGGGATCGTGGAGAACGTGGCGGCGGGCTACGTCGACCCCTGGGTCGGCGGGGGCACCAAGGACTTCGCGCCCTACGTCCTGATGATCCTGGCGCTGATGATCCGCCCCTACGGGATCTTCGGCAAGCAGATCATCGAGCGGGTATGACGGTGCGAACGCACGCGGCACGTCGGGAGGGGATTGGCGGGTCCTGGCGGGGTCGCGGCTCCCGTCCGGCATCGCTGTTGGTGGCTTGCGTTGCGGGGGCGGCGAATCGCCCCCCCGCGTCCGGCGTGATTTCCCGCGCGTTCCGCTCGAGGTGCCACGCGCTGCTGGCGGACGGAAGCCGCTCCCCCGCCACCCGGCAACCCCATCCCGCATGCCACGTGCGCTCCCCCGTCACCCCCCAGCCCCACGCCGCGGACCGCCACCCCTCGTCCGCCATATCCTGCCCGGGCGGCAGCGCATGATTCATCGGGAGTGCGGGGTGCTGAAGACGACGTACGAAGCCGACATGGCGCTCTATCCGCTGCCGATCGCCCGCTGGGCGGTGGGCGTGGTGGCGGCGCTCTTCTTCGTGGTGCTGCCGTTCAGCGTCCACGAGTACTACCTCAGCATCGTGAATCTCGTCTCCATCGCGGTGGTGGGCGCCCTGGGGCTCAACATCCTGGTCGGGTACACGGGGCAGATCTCGATCGGCCACGGCGCCTTCATGTCGGTCGGCGCCTACACCGCCGCCAACTTCGCCACCCGGCTCGACTTGCCCTTCTGGCTGTCGCTCCCGCTGGGCGGGCTCATGGCCGCCCTGGTGGGCACCGTCGTCGGCATCCCGTCCCTCCGCATCAAGGGCCTGTACCTGGCGATTGCGACGCTGGCGGGGCAGCTCATCATCGAGTGGACGATCAACCACGTCACCTGGATCAGCGGGGGCGTCCAGGCTTCGATCGAGGTCCCGCGGCCGCGCCTGGGCGGGTTCGAAATCGCCTCCCAGCGCGAGATGTACTTCTTCCTGCTGGTCTTCGTCGTGATCGCCATCACCGGCACCCTCAACCTCATGCGCAGCCGGGTGGGGCGGGCGTTCGTCGCCATCCGCGATCACGACATCGCGGCGGAGCTGATCGGGATCAACATCTTCCGCTACAAGCTGACCGCCTTCGCCATCTCCTCGTTCTACGCCGGCGTCACCGGGGTGCTCTACACGTACTACCTGGGGATCGCGAACTACGAGCAGTTCCAGATCGTGACCTCCATCGATTATCTGGCCATGATCATCATCGGCGGTCTCGGCTCCGTGCTGGGCTCGATCTTCGGGGCGATCTTCGTGACGCTGCTGCCGATCCTGATCCGTTACGCCATGGAGGCCTTCGGCAGCCTCGTGCTCTCGCCCCAGGCGGTGCTCAACACCATCCCCAACCTGCGCCTGATCCTCTTCGGCGCCCTCATCGTCTTCTTCCTCGTCGTGGAGCCGGAAGGGCTCAACCGCCTGTGGCGGAACATCCGCAACTACTTTCGAGTGTGGCCCTTCGCGTACTGAGCGTGCGCGATGAAAGGAGAGCGGGAATGAAGCGTTGGCTGGCGATCCCGATCGGGTTGTTGATGATGAGCGCGGTGACGCTGGGGAGCCCCGGGTGGGCGGCGGCGAGCCACGAGATCGTGCTGGGTCTGCAGTGCGACCGCACCGGCGCCACCCAGACGGTGGGCGTGCACCTGTGCCCCGGCTATCACGACTACGTCAGGCTGGTCAACGCCAAGGGCGGGGTGGACGGGCACAAGATCCGGGCGGTCGAGATCGACCACGAGTACAAGGTGCCGCAAGGGGTGGAGGCCTACGAGCGCCACAAGAAGGAAGGCGCCGTGGTCATCAGCCTCTACGGCACGCCGCACACCTACGCGCTCACGCAGAAGCTCACGGAGGACCACATCCCCGGCACCTCGCCGGGCTTCGGGCGCGCCGACGCCACGGACGGCACCCGGTATCCTTACGTCTTCCCCCTCGCCGCGTCCTACTGGTCGCAGGCGGGCGCGGCGGTCGATTTCGCCAGGAAGCAGATGGGTGGCCTCAAGGGCAAGAAGATCGCCTTCCTGTTCTTCGACAATCCGGCCGGCCGGGAGCCCATCCCCGTGCTCGAGGATCTGGCCGCCCGGGAGGGCTTCCAGCTCAGGACCTTCGCGGTACCGCCGCCGGGCGTGGAGATGGGCGCGCAGGTGCTCGACATCGCCCAGCGCTACCGGGCCGACTTCGTGATCGCGCACCTGTTCGGCCGGTCGCCGTCGGTGTCGATCAAGGAGCTCAAGCGCGTCGGCTATCCGCTGCGCAAGGTCGTCTCGTTCGTGTGGGGCTCGGCCGAGGCGGACATCGAGGCCGCGGGGGGCTTCGGCGTGGCCGAGGGGTATCACACGATGCAGTACGCCGGGGTCGGCACGGACTTCCCGGTCCTCACCGAGATTCGCGAGATGTACAGGAAGGAAGGCAAGGAGCCCTCCAAGGAGATGGCCTCCACTGTCTACTACAACCGCGGTGTCATGTGGGCGGCGGTGGCCGTCGAAGCGGTTCGCAACGCGCTCAAGGCCAAGCCCGACGGCAAGGTCACCGGCGCCGACGTGAAGGCCGGCTTCGAGAAGATCAAGGGCTTCACGCTGGGGGGCTTGCTCCCGCCGCTCGAGATCACGCCGAACGATCATGAGGGCGGAGGCTGGGTGCAGATCTGGCAGGTGAAGGGCGGCAAGTTCGCGAGGGTGACGGACTGGTACAAGGCGTACCAGGACGTCGTCGCCAAGCACATCAAAGAAGCCGGAGCGAAGAAGTAGGGGAGGAGAGCGGCCATGAAGACATGTCTCGGGATTCTGACGGCGATCGCGGTCGCTTTCGGAGTGACGCTGGCGGTCGTCGCCTCCGCCCAAGCGGACCATGAGATCGTCGTCGGCCTCCAGTGCGACCGGACGGGCGCGACCCAGACGATCGGCGTCGTGATCTGCCCGGGGATCCACGACTACGTCAGACTCGTGAACGCCAAGGGCGGGGTGGACGGACACAAGATCCGGGCGGTGGAGATCGACCACGAGTACAAGGTGCCGCCCGCGGTCGAGGCCTACGAGCGGCACAAGAAGGAGGGTGCGGTCTCCATCATGCTCTACGGCACCCCCCAGACCTATGCCCTCACCCAGAAGCTCACCGAGGACCGGATCCCCGGGACCTCGCCCGGCTTCGGGCGGGCCGACGCCGCGGACGGCACGCGGTATCCCTACATCTTCCCCATCGCCGCGACCTATTGGTCGCAGGCCACGGCCGCGGTGAAATTCGTGAAGGACCAGCTCGGCGGTCTCCAGGGCAAGAAGATCGCCTTCCTGTTCTTCGACAACCCGGCCGGCCGGGAGCCCATCCCGGCCTTCGAGGAGCTGGCGTCCCGAGAGGGCTTTCAGCTCAAGATCTTCGCGGTGCCGCCGCCGGGTGTGGAGATGGGCGCCCAGGTGCTCGACATCGCTCAGCGCTTCCGCGCCGACTTCGTGATCGCGCACCTGTTCGGCCGGTCGCCGTCGGTATCGATCAAGGAACTCAAGCGCGTCGGGTACCCGCTGCGCAAGGTCGTCTCGTTCGTGTGGGGGGCCGCCGAGGCCGATGTCGACGCGGCCGGCGGCGCGGCGGTGGCCGAGGGTTACTACGGGCTGCAGTTCGCGGGGGTGGGGACCGGCTTTCGGGTCCTCCAAGAGATCCGCGAGCTGTACCGGAAGGAGGGCAAGCAGCCGCCGAAGGAGATGGACTCCACCGTCTACTACAACCGCGGCGTGCTCATCGCGGCGCTCCACGTCGAGGCGATCCGGAACGCGGTCAAGGCCAAGCCCGACGGCCGGATCGCCGGGGCCGACGTGAAGGCCGGCTTCGAGCGGATCAAGGGCTTCACGCTCGAGGGCCTGGTGCCCCCGCTGGAGGTCACGCCCAACGACCACGAGGGGGGCGGCTGGGTGCAGGTGTGGCAGGTGAGAGGCGGCAAATGGGTGCGGGCGACCGACTGGTTCAAAGCGTACCCGGAGGTCGTCTCGAAGCTGGTCAGGGAAGCGGCGGTGAAGAAGTAGGCGCCGGGCAGGACCATGTTGGCGTTGAACAACATCGAGGTCATCTACGACGGCGTCATCCTCGTGCTCAAGGGGGTGTCACTCAACGTCCGGGAGGGGGGCATCACCACGCTGCTGGGCGCCAACGGCGCCGGCAAGAGCACGACGCTCAAGGCCATCTCCGGCCTGCTGCGGTCCGAGCGCGGGGAGGTGACCAAGGGCTCGATCGAGTTCCACGGCGAGCGCGTGGACCGGCTGCCGCCCCACGAGATCGTCCAGCGCGGGGTCGTGCAGGTCTTCGAGGGCCGCCGCGTGTTCGAGCACCTGACGACGGAGGAGAACCTGATCGCCGGCGCCCACGTCGTGTCCGACGTCCGGCGGGTGCGGGAGGAGATCGAGCGCGTCTACGAGTACTTCCCGCTGCTCCAGAAACGGCGCGCCGTCCAGGCCGGCTATCTGTCGGGCGGCGAGCAGCAAATGCTGGTCATCGGACGCGCCTTGATGTCGCGCCCCCGCGTGATGCTGCTGGACGAGCCGTCCCTGGGACTGGCGCCGATGCTCGTGGAGGAGATCTTCGGCATCGTCCAGCGTCTGAATCGCGAGGAGAGGCTCACGGTGCTGCTGGTGGAGCAGAACGCGACGCTGGCGCTGACCATCGCCGAGCACGGCTACGTGATGGAGAACGGGCGGATCGTCCTGGAGGGCTCGGCCGACGCGCTCCGCGAGAACGCCGACATCAAGGAGTTTTACCTGGGGCTGACGGAGGTGGGGGCCCGCAAGTCCTATCGCGACGTCAAGCACTACAAGCGTCGCAAACGCTGGCTGAGCTAGTGCCGTTCCAACTATTCGCGCCTAGGAAGGCACCGTGTACGTCGTTCGTGGACAGATTTAGTATCAACAAGTTGGAACGGCACTAGCCTCGGAGGGGGTGGACGTTACGGCCCCCTCCGAGATTTCTGGTCGGAGGGGGCCGCGCGGTCCCCTCCGAACCTCCCCAAAGGAGGCGCCGGCAACGCCGGCGCTCGAACGAGGAACGCGATGACGCGGGGATCGGTGAAGGGGTTAGTGTTGCTGATGCTTGTTGCGGGCCTGGGGGCCTGCGCGACCACGGCGCCGTCGGAGCCGTCGCTTTACAAGCGGCTCGGCGGCCGCGAGGGGATCGCCCTCGTCGTGGACGATTTCGTGGCCAACGTCGTCGCCGATGACCGCATCAACGCCCGCTTCAAGAGCCTGCCGCCGCCCGCGGTCTTCCGGCTGAAGTCCAACCTGGCGGACCAGATCTGCGAAGCCGCCGGCGGTCCGTGCTCGTACGTCGGGCGCGACATGAAGACGGCCCACCGGGGGATGAACGTCACCGAGATCGAGTGGAACGCGACCGTGCAGGCGCTGGTGAAGGCGCTCGACAAGCACCGGGTGGCGGAGAGGGACAAGCGGGAGCTGCTGGGTCTGCTCGGGTCCATGAAGCAGAGCATCGTCGGCCAGTGAGCTCCATCGGAGGGGGCGGACGTTACGGCCCCCTCCGAGATTTCTGGTCGGAGGGGGCCGCACGGCCCCCTCCGAACCTCCCCAGTGGAGATTGCGCCGGCAAAGCCGGCGCTCGAGCAGCGTACATCACAACGGGAGGCGACGGCGTGAACAAGGTTGATCGGCGCGCCGGGTACTGGAACCGGGAGAAGGAGACCATGTCCCCTGCGGCCCGCCAGCGCTACCAGGCCCGCTGGCTGGCCCGCCTGCTCGAGCACGCCGGGGACAAGGCGCCCGGGGTGCGACGTCGCCTCGAGCGGGCGGGCCTGCGTCCCGCCGACGTCCGCGGCGTGGACGATCTGGCGCGGCTGCCGGTGATCAAGAAGAGCGAGATGCCCGAACTGCAGAAGGCCGACCCGCCCTTCGGTGGCTTCTGCACGGTGCCCCTCGGCAAGGTCCGGCGGATCTTCGTCTCCCCGGGGCCGATTCTGGAGCCGATGGGGCCGGAGCTCAGCGCCTGGCACGGCGAGACGTGCCTCTACGCCGGCGGCTTCCGCCCCGGCGACGTCGTCATCAACACCTTCCTCTATCACCTGGTGCCGGCGGCGCACGAGCTCGACGAGGCCTTGCACCTGATCGGCTGTACGGTCGTGCCGACCGGCGTGGGCAACACGGACACGCAGGTGACCGTGGCCATGGCGGTGCGGGCGACGGGCTACGTCGGCACGCCGAGCTTCCTCATGACGGTCCTGACCCGGGCCAAGGAGATGGGTGTGGGCCGGCTGCCGTTTCAGGTCGCGCAGGTGGGCGCCGAGCCGCTGCCCGAGTCGCTGCGGCGCCAGGTCGAGGAGGAGCACGGCGTCCTGACGCGCCAGGGGTTCGGCACCGCCGATCTCGGCTTCGTCGCCTACGAGTGCCCGGAAAAATCCGGCATGCACCTCGTCGAGGACGCGATCGTCCAGGTGTGCAATCCCCAGACCGGCGAGCCGCTGCCCCACGGCCAGATCGGCGAGCTGGTGGCCACGGTCGACAATCACACCTATCCGATGATCCGCTTCGGCACCGGCGACCTCACCGTGATCGACGACGCGCCGTGCCCCTGCGGGCGCACCGCCGCGCGCATGCTCGGCTGGCGCGGCCGCGCCGACGAGGTCACGAAGGTGCGCGGCATGTTCATCCACCCGCGCCAGGCCGACGAGGTGGCCGCCCGCGCGTCCGGCCTCGCCCGCTATCAGGTCGTCGTCGGGCGCGAAGGCCATCAGGACACGCTCACGTTCCGGGTCGAGCTGGCGGGGGGCGCCAGCGCCGAAGCGGTCACGCGCGCGCTGGAGGCGGCGATCCGCGACGTGATGAAGCTGCGCGGTGCCGTCGAGATCGTCGCCGCCGGCATCATCCCGGAGAACGCCAAGAAGATCACCGACGAGCGCAAGTGGACCTAGCCGAGGGATTCGCGGCCGGCGCGCGGCGCCCCAATACCCGCCGCGCGCCATCGGGCTCGATCGCCGATTCGAGCGCGGGCTTTGCCCGCGCAACCTTCGGGAAGGTTCGGAAGGGGCCGCGAGGCCCCTTCCGAGCAGGAATCCGGAAGGGGGGCGAAGCCCCCCTCCGGGCATGATGGCTCCCGACTTCGTCGCCGTCGGGCACCTGACGCTCGATCGCTTCGGCGACGTCACCCGGCCGGGTGGCGCCGCGCTGTTCGCTGCTGTCACCGCCGACCGGCTCGGCCTCTCCGCAGGTATTCTCACGAGCCACGGCGAGGATTTCCCGCTCGACGCGATCCCGCCCCAGATTGAGGTGATCAGCGTCCCGGCGCCCCACACGACCGTCTTCGAGCACCGCCGGGAGGCCGGCCGACGCCGGCTGCGCCTGGTGACCTCGGCGCCCCCCATCAGCCCGGCCGACGTTCCTCCCGACTGGCTCGATGCCGAACTGGTGCTGTTGGCGCCGGTCTTCGGCGAAGTCGATCCAGCCTTCGCCCGGACGTTCACCGAGGCGACGCTGGCGGTGGAGGCTCAGGGCTGGCTGCGGGCCGCGGGCCCGGCGGGCGAGGTCACGCCCCAGCCCTGGACGCCTCCGCGGGAGCTGCTGAACCGGCTCCTGGCGCTGTTCGTCAGCGCGGAGGACGTGCGGGGTCAGGAGTCTTCGCTGACCGAATGGCTGCAGCGGCTGCCGCTGGCCGCGGTGACGGCCGGCCGCGCCGGCGCGCTGCTGTACGTCAGCGGGGAGCGCTTCGAGGTGCGCGCCCGCCCGAGCCGCGAAGTGGACTCGACGGGCGCCGGCGACGTCTTCGCCGCCGCGTTCCTGGCGTCCTACCGGCTCGACGGCGATGCCTGGCAAGCCGCCGCGGCCGCCGCCTGCGCGGCCGCGCTGTCGGTGGAGGGGGAGGGCTGGTCCACCGTGCCCGACCTCGCGGCGCTGGAGGAGGCGCTGGGAGAGTATCGCGCCCGGGAGTGACCCCGCGACCTTGACTTCGCTTCCGAGCGGAGACTAGGCTGGGTGATGAGATGAACGACCGGGCGCCGCGCGCGATTCGCATCGATGCGGGCGCGGTGTCGGTGGAAGCGCGGCTCAACGACTCGCGCACGGCCAGCGCGATCGGCGAGCCCCGTGAACCCGGTGGGCCAGGTCGTCGGGGACGCCACCGCGTTCCGGAAGGTCCGGGCGGGGCCGCGCGTGCGCATCGAACGGTCCCGAGGCGGAGGAGGAGAGGCACGTCATGAAGATCTTTCTCGATACGGCGAACGTCAACGAGATCAAGGAAGGGGTCGCCCTCGGCGTGGTGGACGGGGTGACCACCAACCCGTCACTGATCGCGAAGGAAAAGCGCCCGTTCCGGCCGCTCGTCGAGGAGATCTGCGGGATCGTCCCCGGCGACGTGAGCCTCGAAGTGGTGGCGACGGACTTCGAGGGCATGGTCAAAGAGGGCGAGGAGCTGGTGAAGATCGCGCCCAACGTCGTCGTGAAGTGCCCGCTCACCAAGGACGGGCTCAAGGCCGTGAAGCACCTGTCCGGCAAGGGGGTCCGCGTCAATCAGACGCTCTGCTTCTCGCCGAACCAGGCGCTGCTCTCGGCCAAGGCCGGAGCCTACTACATCAGCCCGTTCCTCGGACGTCTCGATGACATCTCACACGTCGGCATGGACCTGATCCGCGACATCTGCCAGATTTACCGCAACTACGGCTTCACGACGCAGGTGCTGGCGGCTTCCATCCGCAATCCGCTCCACGTCATCGACGCCGCCAAGGCCGGCGCCCACGTCGCCACCATGCCGTTCGCGGTGCTCGAGCAGCTCATCAAGCACCCGCTGACGGACCTCGGGCTCAAGAAGTTCATCGACGACTGGAACAAGGCGGGCGCGAAGATCTAGATCCGCCCCCGCCTAAGGGGTGCCGGCGGGCTGGACCAGCCTGTCCCTCAGCTCACCCGCCTGGATCATCTGCGCCAGGCGCGAGCGCTGGATCTTGCCGCTCGAGGTCTTCGGAATCGTCCCGGGCCGGACCAGCAGCACGCGCGCAGGACGGTGGCCGCGGCCCTCGTGCACGCGCCGGACGATCTCGCTGACCAGGCGGGGGGGCGGCGCGGGCTCGGGGCCGTCGCCTCGCACCTCGGCGACGACGTAGAGGCGCTGCGTGCCCGTGCGCTCGCTCTCGAGGCCGACGGCGGCCGAGTAGCGCACGCCGGGAACGTGATCCACGATGTCCTCGATATCGGTCGGCGCGACGTTTTCGCCGCCCAGGCAGATGAGGTCCTTCAGCCGGCCGCTGATGTACAGGTACCCCTCGCCGTCCACGAAGCCCAGATCGCCCGTCCTCAGCCAGCCGTCCGGCGACAGCACCCTGGCCGTCGCCTCGGGGCTGTTGTAGTAACCGCGCATGATGCCGGGGCTCTTCACGCAGATCTCGCCCTCGACGCCGGGCCCCAGCGGGGGCCCCGTGGTCCCGTCCTCGCTCGGCGGCAGGATGCGCACCGAAACGCCGCGGCAGGGGCGCCCCACGGAGACGAAGCGGCCGCTGGGATCCAGGCGGATCGGCGTCCCGAACGGCCAGATGGCGACCGCGAGCGTCGCCTCGGCCAGCCCATAGCACGGCGCGATGACGTTCTTGATCCCGAAGTGCCGTTCGAAGGCGTGGAGGGTCGAGGCGCGCACCGGTTCGGCGCCGCAGAGCGCGGCGCGGAGGGTGGAGAGGTCGATCCCCGAGGTCTCCCGGACGTTCCTCACGCAGTTGCGGTAGCCGAAATCCGGCGAGACCGTGAACGTGGCCTGGACCTCGGTCACCAGTTCGAGCCACTGGCGCGGATTGCGGAGGTCGGGGGGCAGGAGCCAGAGCGGCGTGCCCGTGAGCGGCGGCGTGAACGAGCAGCCGATGAGCCCCATGTCGTGGTAGAGCGGCAGCCACGAGACGACGCGGTCCCGGGCGGTGAGCCCCGACGCCTCCGCCATGAAGTGGCAGGTGCTCACGACGTTCCGGTGGGTGAGCATGACGCCCCGCGGCTGTCCGGTGCTGCCCGAGGTGTACTGGATGAAGGCCAGATCGTCCGGGCTCGGCTCGGGGAGGCGGGTCGCCGGCGGCTCGGCCTCCAGGTCTACCGGCTCGAGCACGACGCGGACGTTGGGGGCGAGCGCCGCGCTGGCGTCCACGTTCCTCCGGAACCAGCCGATCGTCACCACCGCGACCGCCTCCGAGTCGCGGAAGATGTTGGCCGTGGCCTCGACGCCGAGCGTGGGGTAGAGCGGCACCGGCACCGCTCCCAGCCGGAGCGCGCCGAAGAAGGTGTAGAAGAACTCGGCGCACGTCGGGTAGATGAGGCACACCTTGTCGCCGGCGCGGACACCCGCGCGCGCGAGCGCGGCCGCGTACCGCGCGCTCAGCTCCCACAGCCGGCCGTACGTCACCGCCTCGCCGTACAGGTGGAAGTACGGCTGCTGGCCGCTCAGCGCCGCCCGTCGGCGCAGGACCTCGGTGAGCGTCTGGGCGGTTTCGGGGTCGCGCTCAGCCATGCCGGGGCCCTTCACGGTCGCGCATCTCCATCTCCGGCGCCGTCAGCGCTCGAACCTGGTCTGAGAGCCAGGTCGCCTCCGGCGGCACCGTGGCCGCGCTGGCCCGCGCCGCGACCAACGCGAATACCAGGACAAGGGCGCCGAGGGTCAGCGGGCGCAGGCGGGACACGAGAGCTATTCTACCGCCGCCGGCGCGGGATACCGCCGTCCAAGAGGGGCCGGCTCCGGCATCCGGGCATCAGCGCGGAATCACGATCCGGTCGAAGGCCTCCGCGTAGACATAGCCGTGGGCCTTGCCGAGCGCGGCGCTGCGCTCCCGCACCCGCGCCTCGACGCCCGGGAAATCCGCGACCTGACTCTGATGGCAGGCGAGCGCCTTGAGCTTCAGGTCCATCGTGTCGGAGATGTCGACGACGAGGTGCGGGCTCTCCCACTGCATGAGATAGACCTCGCGCACCTTGTGCGGCTCGTACTCGGCCAGCAGTTCCGGGAACGACATGTGGTCGCGGGCCAGGGGATAGATGCAATCGAGCACGACACCCGCGGTGATCCGGTGGTCGCGGTGGGAGGCGTAGAGGTTGTACGTGCGGCGGGGATGCTGGGTGATCACGAGGTCGGCTCGCCACCTCCGGATCTGGCGCGTGACGTCGCGCCGGAGGTCGCGGGTGTCCTCCAGCTCGCCGTCGTCGTAGCCCAGGAACTCCACCCGCTCGACGCCGAGGACGCGGGCGGCGTTCCGCTGTTCCGCCTCCCGGATGCGGGCCAGGCGCTCGGGCGTCATCGAGCGGTCGCTGGACCCCTTGTTGCCGTTGGTGACGACGACATAAGTCACTTCTCGCCCCTGCTTCACCATCTTGGCGACGGTGCCTCCGGCGCCGAACTCGGCGTCGTCGGGGTGCGCGGTCACGACCAGTACGCGTTCGATCCTGTCTGCCATGCGCACTCCTCGACAACGATGTCCCGCCCCGTCATCGCCTGGCGGCGGCCCGTACGGCCCCAGCATACTGCTATAATCGCCCGCGTCGCCAATGACCGATGCACGCCGCGCCGGAGTCGTCGTGCTGTTGGTGCTCCTGGCCGGCGGCGCCCTTCTCGCCTCGCTTCCCCGTCTCGGCAGCGTTCGCCTGGCCGGCGTCGCGCTGCTCTGGTGGTATGCCGTCCTGGTGGCCCCGGCGCTCGGTGCGCTGGTGACGGGCCTCGTGCTGGCGCGGGCACGCCGGCCCGCCTCGGCCGCGGCCTGGCTGAGCCCGGCGCTCGTCGCCTCGCTGGCCGCTCACGTCGTGGCCGGTGAGCCGGGGGCGCCGCTGCTGGCACTCGTCGCCTGTCTCGCCCCTCTCCTGGCGCGGCTGTGGGCACTGCCGTCGCCCGCGGGGCGGTCCGGCGCGGCGCTGACGATGCTGGGGACAGCGAGCGTCGGCCTCGTGCTGTGGGCGAGCCTCGCCGTCGTCGCCGACCTGGCCCGCGTTCTCGGCGGAGCCCGCTGGCTGGGCCTCGCCGTCGCAGCGGCGCTGGGGCTGGGCCTGACTCGCGCGTCCGCCGGCGCGAGGGTGCGCCGGGTCGCGCTCACGGTGGGAGTGGCCGGGCTGGTGCTCCCGCTTCTCGCCATCGCTGCCATGTCGGGTCGGTCGCCGTGGGAGGCGTGGAGCGCGCTGGCTTCCCGGTCCGCGCTCGTCTTCCGCGAGCGGAGCGCGTGGGTGACCGAGGGAGCGGTGCTGCTGGTGCCGACGTCGCTCGTCTTCAGCGAGCCCCACCGGATCACGGCGCTGGGCGAGGCCGTCTTCCGGGTGGTCGAGCGGGACGGTGATCGCGTCGTCGTTCGGGAATGGCGCCTGGCCCGGGGCGAGGGGCTCGCCTTGCGCCCGGGCGATCGGCTGGACCTCGCGGCCGGCGTGCGCGTACGGTTCGAGCCCGGCAAGCGCGTGCCCGAGGCGCCGCTGTCGGGCGTGATATGGGCGGATCCGCGCGAGCGAAGTCTGGGTACCGCGCTGGCCACGTTTCTGGCCGCGCTGGTCACGCTCGCTGGCGGCGCCCTCGTGCTTCTCCCGCCCCGGCGCGACGGGGACGGTCCGCATGTCGCGGCCGGCCTGGCGCCGCTCGGGGCGCTCGCGGTGCCGCTCGTCGTCGTGGGCGCCGTCTGCTGGGGCGTCTACGGCGGGTTCGCGGGGCCGGAGCTGGCGCTGGGAGCGCCCGCGGTGGCGTCGCTGGCCCGGTTGCCGTGGGCGCTTCCGGGGCCACCGTGGGATCGCGCGCTCGTCCTCACCGTGCTCATCGCTCTCATGGCGCTCTTCGTGGCCACGACGTCGGCGCTCCATGACCGCGTGCTGACGGCCGTCACGGTCGAGCGAGGCACGGGCCGGGGTGCCCGTGTCGACGTGGTCTGGCTGGGACTGCTCGCCGGGGCGACCGCGCTCGCCGCCTGGCCCGTCGATACCTGGCGCGCGCTGACCCTTGCCTTGGGCCTCGCCGCCGTGGCGATCGCGCCGGCGCTCGCGGGGGCGGGCTCGGCGGCGCGCGCGGCCGGCGCTCTCGTCGGCGCCGCCGTCTTCGCCGCGCTGGCCCTGGCCGGTCCGGGGCTGGCGGCCGGGGCCTCCGTCGTAGGCGCGTACCCGGCGCTGGTCGCCGCCCCGGTGGCCTGGGCGGTGGCCGCGCTCGGGGTGCGGTGGGAGCCGGACAAGCGGCGCGTGCTCAGGGCGAAGTCGAGCTGAGCTCGACACCCGCAGCGCGATTCCATCGGCGTAGCGCTTCGGCCAGGGCGGCCTGAATGGAGGCCGCGTCGGACGGGAAGGTCAGCGCGCGATCGAACTGGCTCCGGCAGGCGGCGACGAAGCTCTCGCCGTTCAGGAGGACGTCGTAAATCTTCCACCGCCCGTTTTTGAGGTGCAGTCGATAGACGAGGAGGGCAAGTGTCCGGAGCGTGAAGATTCTCCAGGTGACCATGGCAAAGTTTCCGTCGAGGACTTCGCCCACCTGGAGGATCGTCACGCGCCAGCTCTCCGTGATGTGAGACGCGCACGAGCGTTCCAGGAAGCCTGTGAAGAGCCGCACGAACTCCGCCTGCTGCGCGGGCGTTCGGGTCGCCCAGTGGCGCGACAGCAGCCCCCGCGCCATCTGCTCGGTATCGAAGACCTCGTTCGCGATCCGGCGGATCTCGCCGTGGACGCGCTGGAGATCCTGGCGCGTCAGCGCCCCCTGCCCGTGCGGGCGGGATCTCGCGCTCTTGAGGATGGTCGTGACCCCCGCCGTCGCCGACTTCACGACCGCCCCCGGTGACGTGACGTGACCCTTGAAGGCGGCCACCGCCATACGCAACACGCTCAGCGCTCTAGTCATACAGTCGGCCCCTTTGTGATTGGTGCTGGTGGAGCACGCGAGGAGCGACGACGCGCCGCGGACGGGCCCGTGTTGCGGGTCGTGAGATCATCTCTAGCCCTTCCTTCGGTAACCCGGCCGTCAGGTGCCTGGCCTGACCCGTGGCTTTGCGTCCCCGCCTCGCGACGGGTTTGCTCTTGTCGAGAAGGCCTGTACCGGCGTGCACGGACGCAAGGACCGTGCCTGCCGCTCTTCCTGGCGGTCCGGTCGTCAAGAAGCGCGCTCATTCCGGACCTTGGCCGTCACGCGGTCGTCGGCGAATGGCGACGGGAGTCTTCGGCTTGTGTGGTCAGAGCGTCCTGTTTTCGGACACTCCAGATGCCAGAGCGACAACGGCAGGGAGGGTGGAGCGGGGGCGGGCGGCGTGGTTGTGACGCTGCGTAACTCCGCACGCGCGTTGCCATTTTCAACGTCGCCTGTCACAATGAACGGGTTATGGCGAGCGACCGCATCGTCATCCGCGGGGCGCGGGAGCACAACCTCAAGAGCATCGATCTCGAGATCCCGCGCGATCAGCTCGTCGTCATCACGGGGCTCAGCGGCTCCGGCAAGTCGTCGCTGGCGTTCGACACGATCTACGCCGAGGGCCAGCGGCGTTACGTGGAATCGCTTTCCGCGTACGCCCGCCAGTTCCTCGAACAGATGGAGAAGCCCGAGGTCGACTCCATCGAGGGCCTCTCGCCGGCGATCTCCATCGAGCAGAGGACGACGTCGCGCAATCCGCGGTCCACCGTCGGCACCGTCACCGAGATCTACGACTACCTGCGCGTCCTCTTCGCCCGCATCGGCGTGCCCCACTGCCCGAATTGCGGGCGCGTGATCTCGGCCCAGACCGTCCAGCAGATGGTCGACCGGGTCCTGGCCCAGCCGGCGGGAACGCGGCTCCTCATCCTGGCCCCGGTGGTCCGCGGCCGGAAGGGCGAGTACAAGAAGCTCTTCTTCGATCTGAGGCGCCAGGGCTACTCGCGCGTGCGCGTCAACGGCGTCGTGCGCGAGCTCGCCGAGGAGATCGAGCTCGACAAGAACCGCAAGCACACGATCGAGGTCATCGTCGATCGCCTGATCGTGCGCGAGACGGTGGGCTCACGGCTGGCCGACTCGCTGGAGACGGCCCTCCGGCTCGCCGACGGCGTCGTCCAGGTCGAGGCGCTCGAGGGCGGCGAGCGGATGGTCTTCTCGGAGCGCCTGGCCTGCGCGGAGTGCGGCATCTCCCTGCCGGAGGTCTCGCCCCGCATGTTCTCGTTCAACAGCCCGTACGGCGCGTGCGAGGCGTGCGCAGGTATCGGGACGCGCTGGGAGATCGACCCCGAGCGGCTCGTGCCCAACCCCGAGCGCTCGCTGAAGGACGGGGCGCTGGCCCCCTGGGCCGGGCGCGAGTCGCCGTACTTCAGGCAGACGCTCCAGGTGCTGGCCCGGCGGTACCGGTTCTCCCTGGACGCCCCCTGGAAGACGCTCAAGAAGTCGGTGCGCGATCTCGTGCTGCACGGCGAGCCGGACGGCTTCGAGGGCGTCGTCCGGGTGCTCGAGGGGCGGTACCGCGAGACCGAGTCCGAGGACGCGCGGCGCCAGATCGAGCAGTTCATGGCCGAGCGGCGCTGCCCCGACTGCGGCGGCTCCCGGCTCCGGCGCGAGTCGCTGGGCATCAGGATCGCCGGCCGGTCCATCGCCGACGTCGTGAGCTTCACGATCAAGGAGGCCGCGGCGTTCTTCGAGGCGCTCAGGCTGACCGAGCGGGAGGTCGTCATCGCCCGCCGGGTGCTCAAGGAGATCCGCGAGCGGCTGGGCTTCCTCCGGGACGTCGGGCTCGACTATCTGACGCTCGACCGCCCCGCGGGGACGCTCTCGGGCGGCGAGGGCCAGCGCATTCGTCTGGCCACCCAGATCGGCTCCAGCCTGGTGGGCGTCCTCTACATCCTCGACGAGCCGTCCATCGGCCTGCACCAGCGCGACAACCGGCGACTGCTGGACACCCTCAAGCGCCTGCGCGACCTGGGCAACACGGTCCTGGTCGTCGAGCACGACGAGGAGACGATCCGGTCCGCCGACTACATCATCGACCTGGGGCCAGGGGCGGGCGAGCTGGGCGGCCACCTGGTCGCGGTGGGCACGCCCGACGAGATCATGGCCAACGCGGCTTCGCTGACCGGCCGCTACCTGAGCCGGGCGCTCACCATTCCCGTGCCCGCGCAGCGCCGGAAGGGCAGCGGCGCGTTCCTCACGATCCACAACCCGCGGGAGCACAACCTCAAGGGCGAACCGGTGAAGATTTCCCTGGGCACGTTCACGTGCATCACCGGCGTGTCGGGCTCGGGCAAGTCGACCCTCGTGAACGACATCCTCTTCCGGGCGCTCGCCCAGATGCTCCATCGGGCGCACGAGCGGCCGGGCGCCCACGACCGGATCGAGGGCGCCCAGCACCTCGACAAGGTGGTGGACATCGACCAGTCGCCCATCGGGCGCACGCCCCGCTCGAACCCTGCGACCTACACGGGCGTCTTCACCTTCATCCGGACGCTCTTCGCGCGTACGCCCGACGCGCGCATGCGCGGCTATCCGCCCGGCCGGTTCTCGTTCAACGTCAAGGGCGGCCGGTGCGAGGCGTGCCAGGGCGACGGGCTCGTCAAGATCGAGATGCATTTCCTGCCCGACGTCTACGTGACGTGCGACGTCTGCAAGGGCCGGCGCTACAACCGCGAGACGCTGGAGATCCACTACAAGGGCAAGTCCATCGCCGACGTGCTGGACATGACCGTCCGCGAGGCGCTGGAGTTCTTCGATGCCGTGCCGGTGATCAAGTCCAAGCTGGAGACCCTGAACGAAGTGGGGCTGGACTACATCCGGCTGGGCCAATCGGCCACGACGCTCTCGGGCGGGGAGGCCCAGCGGGTGAAGCTGGCCACGGAGCTGAGCCGCCGCGCCACCGGGCGCACGCTCTACATCCTCGACGAGCCGACGACCGGCCTGCACTTCGCCGACATCCAGAAGCTGCTCGACGTGCTCAACCGGCTCGTCGACCAGGGCAATACCGTCGTGATCATCGAGCACAACCTGGACGTCATCAAGACCGCGGACTGGATCATCGACCTGGGCCCGGAGGGGGGCGACGAGGGCGGCCGCCTCGTCGCCGCGGGCACGCCCGAGGCGATCGCCCGCCAGGCCGACCGGTCCTACACCGGCCAGTTCCTGAAGAACATGCTTCGAGCGCCGGCTCTGCCGGCGCAACCCTAGGGGGAGGCTTCGGAGGGGGCCGTAACGTCCGCCCCCTCCGATGAAGCGACATGCGTTGCACAAAGATCATCTGCACCATCGGGCCCGCCAGCAGCAGCGCCGAGCGGCTGGAGCAGCTCGCTGCCGCCGGTATGGACGTGGCCCGGCTCAACTTCTCCCACGGCACCCACGCCGAGCACGCCGAGGTCGTCCGGAGGATTCGCCAGGGCGCGGAGCGCTGGAGCCGCCCGGTCGCCATCCTCCAGGACCTGCAAGGCCCGAAGGTCCGGCTGGGAACCTTCGGTGTCGGGGGCGGCGGGCGCGTCGACCTGGAGGGGGGCGAGGTCTTCACGCTGACGGCCCACCCGGTCGTCGGCACCGCCGAGCGCGCGTCGGTCTCGCATCCGGAGTACCTGAAGGAGGTGCGCCCGGGCGACCAGATCTGGATGGACGACGGCCTGATCCAGCTCCAGGTCGAGGAGACGACGGCGGACGGGGTGCGCTGTCGCGTCACCGCGGGCGGGCGCGTCAGCGATCACAAGGGGATCTCGCTACCCCACGTGCCGCTGCCCGTGTCGTGTCTCACCGAGAAGGACAAGGAGGATCTGCGCTTCGGCATCCGGCAGGGCATCGACTTCGTCGCCATCTCCTTCGTGCGCTCGGCCGCGGACATCGGCGAGGTCCGGAAGTTCCTGCACGAGCAGGGGGCCAATCTGCCGATCGTCGCCAAGCTCGAGCGCCAGGAGGTGATCGCCAAACTCTCCGGCATCCTCACCATGGTGGACGCGGTCATGGTGGCCCGGGGCGACCTCGGCCTCGACGTGCCGCTGGAAGAGGTGCCCCACATCCAGAAAGAGGTCATCCGGCAGGCGCGGGCGGCGAAGGTCCCGGTGATCGTGGCCACGCAGATGCTCGAGTCCATGGTCACGCATCTCCGGCCAACTCGCGCGGAAGTCTCTGATGTGTCGACAGCGATATTCGACGGCGCCGACGCGATCATGTTATCGGCCGAAACGGCCACCGGCCGCTACCCGGTCGAGGCCGTGCAGGTGATGGCGCGGATCGCCGAGCGCGCCGAACAAGCGGTGCTCCGGGGCGAGCGGCCCCGCCGTCACCGGGAGGGCGTCGGCTTCCCCGAGGCGATCTCGGACGCGGCGGCCACGGCGGCCCACGTCCTCGGCGCCCGCGCCATCGTCGCCTTCACGCAGTCGGGGTTCTCGGCGCGCCTGATCTCCCAGGAGCGCCCGGACGTCCCGATCATCGCGCTCACGCCCTTCGTGGAGGTCCAGCGACGACTCGCGCTCTCCTGGGGCGTCTCGTCGCGCTTGATCCGCAAGGTGGAGACGACGGACGAGATGATCGAGGAGGTGGAGGCCACGCTGCTGGGCGACGGCTCGGTGCGGACCAACGACGTGATCGTCATCATCTCCGGCTCACCGATGTGGGTGACGGGCACGACCAACCTCTTGAAGCTCCACCGCGTCGGCGAGCGCCGCTGAGGCCCGCGATCACGCTGGCGCCTCTCGCTCGGCCGGCGGCGATCCTCATCGTGCTCGCCGGGCTCTGGGGCCTCGGCGCCGCCGCCCTGTTCCGGCAGCTCGAGGAGCGCCAGGCCACGCTCGTCGCCCAGGCCGTCGCCGCCGCCCGGGAGGTCGTCGAGGAGGCGCAAGAGGCGCTCCTGCGCGAGGCCCGGATCCTCGCCCAGGATGCCGCCGTCGTCGAGGGCGCCGTCAAAGGCCAGTGGGCGACGCTGGCGCGCGGGGCCTCGGCGCGCATGATCGCGCTCACGGTCGAGCGCCTCGCCGATCTCCTGCTCGTGCTGGATGCCCGCGGCGGCACCCTCGTCCAGGTGCCGGCACTGCCCCGCGCATCCGTCCCCGATCTGGCCCCGGTCGCCGCGCCGAGGGTCGTCTTTCACGTTATCGACGGGCGGGCGTATCTCCTGGCCGCCGCCCCGATCCGCGGGGCCGGCGGTGCGCCCGCCGGCGCGGCGATCGTCGGCCGCCGGCTGGCGCGGCTCGAGCGCCCGCTGGGCAGCGTGGCGGCGCGGCCGGCCGTTGTGGCGCTGGCGGGGGACCGGCTGCTCGGCGCCACCCGCGCGGAGGCGCCGGCCGACGGCTGGGCGGCGGCCGCCCGCACGGGGACCGTCGAGATCGCGGGCGAGCCCTGGGCGCTGCGGCCGCTCGGTCCGATCGCCGGGCTTTGGGCCCTGGTCCCCGAGGCGGCGTACCGGGCCGAGCGCGAGCGGCTGCGGGGCTGGCTGCTCGGCTCGCTGGCCGTCGCCGTCGCGGCGGTGGTGGCTGCGGCCTGCCTCACGGGCCGGACGGCGAGGCGGACGTCGGCCACCGCCGATGACCTCGACAGCGCGCGGCGCTTCGAGGACGAGACGATCCACGGGGCCCAACTGGCGGCGCTGCTGGAGATCAACAAGAAGATCGGCGCAGCGGAATCCGCCGACGCGCTGCTCCGGGCCATCGCCGAAGAGGCCGCGCGGCTCCTCGACGTCGACAACGCGGGCTTCCGGCTCGTGGAGGGCGACGAGCTGGTGCTGGCGGGCCTGGCGGGCACCGCCGCCCAGACGATGCTCCGCCCGCGCATCAAGGTGGGGGAGAGCTTCAGCGGCCGGGTCGTCCGGGAAGGGCGGACGATCGCCGCCGACGTCGCCGAGGTGCCGGAGATGGTGCCCGAGCATCGGGCGGCGGACGCGCGTCTGGGCTACACGACCTACCTGGGCGTGCCGCTGCGCGCCGGGGAGCGGATCATCGGCGTCTTCACCTTCCGCGCGCGCCACCCCTTCACCGCGCGCGATCGGGAGCTGGCCGAGGCGTTCGCCGGGCAGGCCGCCATCGCCCTGGAGCACGCGCGCCTCCACCGCGAGGCGAGCCGTCAGGCCGAGCGCATGGCCGCGCTCGCCGACGTCGAGCGCCTGCTCTCCGAGACTCTGGATCCCGACGTCGTCGCCCAGCGCGTCGCTGACAACGTCCGTGGGTTGCTGGCGGCGCAGGCGTCCGTCGTGTACCGCCTGGAGCCCGCCTCGGGCGCCCTGGTGGCGATGGCGGTCTCCGGCGACGTCGGTCCGGCTTTCCCGCGGAGCATCGCCCTTCCGAAGGAGACCGGCGTGAGCGGGCTCGCCGTGCGGGAGCGGCGGGCCGTGGTGACGAGGGATCTGCTGAACGATCCCGGGGTGTCGCTCCCGCCCGAGGTCCGAGCCCAGATCGAGCAGGCGCCCTTTCGGGCGGTTCTGGCGGTGCCGCTGCGGGTTCACGATCGGGTGATCGGCGCGCTCGGCGTGGGGGATCGAGCGGGCCGGATCTTCGAGGAGCAGGACATCAGGCTGGCCCAGGCCTTCGCCGATCAGGCGACCCGGGCCCTCGAGAACGCGCGCCTGTTCGCGCTGGAGACGGCGCGGCGGGCCCAGGTCGAGGTCCTGGCGGAGGTGGAGGGGGAGTTCGCGGCCGAGCTCAACCTCGACCGCCTGCTCCAGCTCATCGTCGATCGCGCCGGCCGGCTCTTCGGTGCCGACGGTGTGATCTATCTGGTCGAGGAGGAGCGCCGGCTGACGCCGTCCGCCTGGAGCGAGCACGCGCTCTTCGATCGTCGCGTCCCGTTCGGGCACGGCCTCGTGGGCGCCTGCGCTCAGGAGCGGCGGGGGCTCGTCGTCAACGACTACGCGGCGTCGCCGTACGCGCTCGAGCGATTCGTCGCCGTCGGCTTCACTCGCCTGATGGCGCATCCGCTGATCCTTCGCGATCGGGTGCTCGGCGTCATCAACATGTCCCGTCGCGGGACCGGCGCGGCGCCGTTTTCGGCCGACGACCTGGCCGTTCTGGAATCCCTCGCCACCCAGGCCGCCATTGCCATCGAGAACGCCCGGCTCCACGACGAGACCGAGCAGCGGCGCCGGGAGGCGGAGGTGATCGCCGAGCTGGCGCGGACGATCAACGCCTCGCTCGACATCGACACGGTGTTGCAGCGCCTCATCGGGGGCGCCCGGGAGCTGTGCGGGAGCGACCTGGCGCGGATCGCGCTCCGCGAGCCGGGCTCCGACGAGATGGTCTTCCGCTACGGCGTGGGCACCCGCTATCGGCGGTACGACGCCTTCCGGCTGGAGCCGGGCAAGGGCGTCTCCGGCCAGGTCCTCGTGACCGGGCGGCCCTTCCGCACCGACGACTACGCCGGCGACCCGCGCATCACCAAGGACTATCTGGCGGTCGCCCGGGAGGAGGGCGTCATCGCCGAGCTGGCCGTCCCCATCCGCATCGGGGATCGCGTGGAAGGCGTCCTGTACGTCGACAACCGCGTGGCCCGGCCCTTCACCGACCGGCACGAGGCCGTGCTGCTGCAGCTCGCCGACCACGCGGCCCTGGCGATTCAGAACGCGCGCCTCTACGCCACGCTGGAAGTGCGGGCCGCGCGGCTCCGCACGCTCGCCAACGTCAACCGCATCGTGTCGTCGTCCCTCGACATCTACGAGGTCCTCCGCACCATCGCCTGCGCGGCCTCGGAGCTGATGGGCGCGCCGCTGGTCGCCTTCTGGGTCGCCGACGAGAGCACGCGCACGCTCAAGATCAGCGGCTTCTCCGACGACCGCCTGGGGGCCGACTTCCCGCTGGCCGCGCTGGCGTTCGGCGAGGGCGCGGCGGGCTGGGTGGCCGCCCACCGCTGCCCGCTGAACATCCCCGACGTCTTCGCCGACGAGCGCTACCAGGCCCGGGACTGGTCGCGGGCGCACGGCATCACCAGCTTCTTCGCCGTACCCATCGTGCTGCAGGACTCGCTGCTCGGCGTGCTGACGCTGAATGGCCGCGCGCCGTTCAGCTTCGGCCCCGACGACCAGAGCCTGCTGGAGAGCTTCGTCGCCCAGGCCGCCGTCACGCTCGACCACGCCCGTCTCTATGCCGAGACGAGCCGGCGGCTCGAGGAGACGCGGGCGCTGCTCGAGGTGGCGGAGATCCTCACCGCGACCCTCGATTCCAAGCAACTGCTCAAGCGCGTGGCCATCAAGATCGCCCGGGTCTGCCGGGTGGATCGCTGCTCGATCGAGCTCTGGGACGGCGATCGCATCGTCCCGCTCATGGCGCAGTTCGCCGACGGCCACCGGGATCCCCAGATGTGGGCCGCCTTCACGGCGTTGCCGCCCTGCGCGCTCGGCGACGTGCCGGCGCACGTCCGCGCCATCGAGACCCACCGGCCGGTCCTCATCGACGACACCACGGCTACGGACCTGATTCCCCGGCAGTGGATCGACGCCTACGGCCTGAAGTCGTACATGGCCGTGCCGCTGATCCGTCAGGACGAGGTCATCGGCGTGCTGAACCTCGATTACTGCGAGCGCGTCAGCCCGTTCCAGCCGTGGCAGGTGAATCTCGCGACAGCCATCGCGGGCCAGCTCGCCCTGGCCCTCGAGAACGCCCGCCTCTACGCGGAGGCCCAGGAGCGGCTCCGGGAGACCACGACGCTGCTGGCGATCGGCCAGGTGCTCTCCCAGCCGGGCCCCGTCGACGAGACGCTGCGGCGCGTGGCGCGCGAGGTGGGCCAGGCGTTCGGGGCCGACATGGTCGGGGCCTACGTGCTCGATGAGCGCGGTGAAGCGCTCCAGCCGCTCGCCGGCTACCGGGTGCCCGGGTCTCTGCGCGCGGTCTTCATCAGCCATCCGATCGTGCTGGAGCGCATCCCGCGCCTGCTCCACGAGTACCGCGTAGGGCGGGTCATCTGGAGCCCGAACACCCATGACGACGAGCGCTTCGATCAGCGGTGGGTTCGGCTCCTGCCGCCGCATTCGGTCATGCTGGCGCCCACCCGCGTGCGCGGCGAGAGCCGAGGCTGTCTGATCCTCGTCTGGTGGCGCACCGGACGGCGGTTCGAGTCCGCCGAGATCCGGCTCCTGGAGGGCGTCGCCGCGCAGATCGGGCTTGCCCTCGAGAACGCCGAGCTGGCCCGGCAGCGCGAGGTGCGGCTGAAGGAGACCGAGACCCTGCTGGCCGTCAGCCGGACGCTGTCGTCCACCCTCGACCTCGACCCGTTGCTGCGCCACTTCATGCGCCAGATCACCCGGGCCATCGGCGCCGATACGGTGGGCATCTGGATGCTGGACGGGAGCGGCGAATGGCTGGCCCCGACGGCAGGCTACCACGTACCGCCGGAGTGGCTGCCGGCGGTCCGCGAGGTGCGCCTGTCGATCCTCGAGCACCCGTTCTACGCCGAGGCCGCCCGGACCAAGCGGGCGGTGTTCGCGCGCAACGCCGACGCCGATCCGCGGATCCCGCCCTTCCTCACGCGGATCGCGCCCCATCGGAGCCAGCTCTTCGTGCCGATCCTGGCCAAGGAGCGGCTGATCGCGGGGTTCGTCGCGGTCTGGCGCGAGGAGCAGCGCGACTTCTCCCCGGGCGAGCTGGCGCTCATGGAGGCGATCGCCAACCAGGCGGGCGTGGCCGTGGAGAACGCCCGGCTCTTCGAGCAGAACCGGCGGCAGGTGGAGGAGCTGTCGGTGCTGCACGAGCTGGCGCGCGCCGTGACGGGCCAGCTCGACCAGGATGCGCTCATCGACGCGCTCCACAGCCAGGTCGGGCGGATCCTGGACGCGCGCAGCATGCTCATCGCCCTCCGGACCGAGGGAGGCGACGAGGTCGACGTACCCCTGGACCTCCGGCACGGCCGGCGCGATCCGGCGCTGCCCGAGCGCTATCGCCTGGGGTCCGGTCTGGTGTCGGCGATTCTGACGACCGGGCGCGCCATCCGAACCGAGGACTATCTCGGCGAGTGCGCGCGCCGGGGCGTGGCGGCGGTGGCCGGGGTCGAGGCGTTTCCCTGCTGGCTGGGGGTGCCCATGCGGGCGGGCGAGAGGGTGCTGGGCGTCCTCGCCCTGCGCAGCGCCGAGCGGGCCTTCACGGCCGCGGACGAGAATCTCCTCGCCAACATCGCCGATCTGGCGGCGCTGGCGCTCCGGAGCGCGCGCCTGTTCGAGGAGCGGACCCGGGCTTACGGCGAGCTGGCCGCGGCCCAGGACCACCTGGTGCGCACGGAGAAGCTGCGGGCTCTGGGCGAGATGGCCTCCGGCGTGGCCCACGACTTCAACAACCTGCTGGCCGCCATCCTCGGCCGCACCCAGCTGCTCCTCCGACGCGTCGAGGACCCCAAGCTCCGGCAATGGCTCGAGGTGATCGAGCGCTCGGCGACGGATGGCGCCCAGACCGTGCGCCGGCTGCAGGAGTTCGCCCGCATTCGCCGCGATGAGCCGCTGGTGCCGGTAGATCTCAACGAGGTCGTGCGCGACGCGCTGGAGATCACCCAGTCGCGGTGGCGCGAGGAGTCGCTCCGACGCGGGGTCGCCATCGAGGTGCGGTCTGAGCTCGCGTCGCTGCCGCGGGTGGCCGGCGATCCGGCCGAGCTACGGGAGGCGATGACCAACCTCATCCTGAATGCGGTCGACGCGATGCCGGACGGCGGCGTCCTCACCCTGAGCTCGGCGGTGGTGGACGGGCAGGTGGAGGTCGCGGTGAGCGATACCGGCGTCGGGATCCCCGAGGACCTCCGGGAGAAGATCTTCGACCCGTTCTTCACGACCAAGGGGCCGAAGGGGACCGGCCTCGGTCTCTCGATGGCCTATGGTATTCTCCAGCGCCACCACGGACGGATCACGGTCGAGAGCGAAGAGGGCCACGGCACGGTCTTCCGCCTGTTGTTCCCCGTCGTGATTTCGGGTTCGGTGGAGCAATCGGCCCCACCGCTCGCGGCGCCGGCGGGGGCGGCGACCTCGCTGCACTGCCTGGTGGTGGACGACGAGGAAGAGGTCGGAGAGGTGGTGGCGGACATCCTGATCACCGCCGGCCACACCGCGGTGACGGTGCAGAGTGGCCAGGACGCGGTGGGCCGACTCGGCGCCGAGCGATTCGACGTGGTCTTCACGGACCTGGCGATGCCGGGCATGACGGGCTGGCAGGTGGCACGCGCGGTGAAGGCCAAGGCGCCGGAGGTGCCGGTGGTGATGATGAGCGGATTCGGAGTGGAAGTGGCGCCGGAGGATCTGCCCTCGCGCGGGGTGGATCTCGTCCTGGCCAAGCCGCTGCAGATCCAGGACGTCCTGCGCGCGCTGAGCACCCTCCAGGCGGGTAACGGCCGGCCGTGACCAGCCCCATCATCAC
>DASYUQ010000099.1 GCA_036001065.1 Candidatus Methylomirabilota bacterium | reverse complement strand
GCGGCCCGTCCGCCGGCAGTAGGCCGCCAGGTACTCCTCCTCTGATGGAATGCCGGCCGGTCGCGCCTCCCCGGCGAACCCCTCGAACTGGTCGTGGCGGAGCCGGAAGGGCAAACAGTGATAGGCGAGATCGCCGAGCGGATGGCCGAGCGTGGAGAGCTCCCAGTCGAGCACGGCGGCGACCCGGGGCGCCGTCGGATGGATGATCATGTTGCCGAGCCGGTAGTCGCCGTGCACGAGCGTCGTCTCGTCGGGCGCCGGGATGTGCTCGGGCAGCCAGGCGATCAGCCGCTCCATGGCCGGGATCGTCTCCGTCTCCGAGGCGCGGTACTGCGAGGTCCAGCGATGGATCTGGCGCGCGATGTAGTTGCCCGGCCTGCCGAAGTCGGCGAGCCCCGCCGCCTCCCAGTCCACCGCGTGCAGGCGCGCCAGCACCTCGTTCATGGCGTCGTAGATCGCCGCGCGCTCGGCCGTCGCGGCGCCGGGCAGCCGGGGGTCGGGGAGGACGCGCCCGGGCACGTAGGCCATGACGTAGAAGGGCGTGCCGATGACATCGGGGTCCTCGCACAGCGCGTAGGTGCGCGGGACCGGAACGCCGCTCCTGGCGAGCGCCGTGATCACCCGGTACTCGCGGTCCACGGCGTGCGCCGACGGCAGCAGCTTGCCCGGAGGCTTGCGGCGGAGCACGTACTGGCGGTCCCCGGCCTCCAGATAGTAGGTCGGGTTCGACTGGCCCCCCCGGAACTGCCGCACGGTGAGCGGGCCGCGGAAGCCCTCGACCTGCCGCTCCATGTACCGCTCGAGCGCCTCCAGGTCGAAGCGGTGCGTGGGGAGCACCTCGATGGTGCCGGCGACGCGCGCCGACATACGCTCTGTCATCCGAGCAAAGATAAGACAGGCGCTGCCCGGACGCCATCTCGACATCGCCGGTGCGATCTCCTATTGTGGGAGCCGGCGCCCATGTCAGCGAAAAACACGGTGCAGCCGACGACGAAGCAGGAGATCCGCGAGCGCGTCTGGGCGCTGCTCGAGTGGCACGGCGTCGGGCGCTTTCCGCTGCCGCTCGCCGAGCGAATCCCCAACTTCACCGGCGCCGAGCAGGCGGCCGCCCGCGCGGCCGAGCTTCCCGAGTGGACGGCCGCGGCCCGTCTCAAGTGCAATCCCGACGCCCCCCAGCGGGCGCTCCGGCTGCGGGCGCTCAGGGACGGCAAGCAGGTGTTCATGGCCGTGCCCCGCCTCACCGACGCGCGCTGCTTTGTCCGGCTCGACCCCGAGAAGCTCGAGGGCAAGCTGGCCCAGGCGGCGACGATCAAGGGCGCCGCGGCGCTCGGGGAGCTGGTCACGCCGGTCAAGCTCGGCCGGATCGATCTCATCGTCGTCGGCAGCGTCGCGGTCAATGCGCGCGGGGCGCGGGTCGGCAAGGGCGGTGGCTACAGTGATCTTGAATACGCGCTGGCGAGCCAGCTCGGCGCGGTGGACGAAGCCACCCCGGTGCTAACGACGGTCCACGAGCGGCAGGTGCTCGACGAGGAGATCCCGATGACGCCCCACGACGTGCCGGTGGACTTCATCGTCACGCCCGAGCGCGTCATCCGCACCGAGCGGGCGTTCAAGAAGCCGCGGGGTCTCCTGTGGGAGGAGCTGTCGGAGGCTCAGCTCCTGGCGATGCCGCCGCTGGCGCGCCTCAAGCCCTGAAGAGCGCCTCGGCAGGGGCCGAGGCCTCCTCCCGAATCTGACGGCTGCCGCCGTCGCCTTCGTCATGCGACTCCAAGACCTTCGGATCCACCGCGAGCTGCGCCGCCGCCGCTCCCGCGCGTCCGAGTAACCGCCGTTCGCGCGCCGGCTCCGCCGGCGCAATCGACTTCTTGGGGGAGGTCTCGGAGGGGGCCGTCGAGGCCCCCTCCGATTGTCACGTCTGGCTGGGGGCGAGCCACGCGCCACCCCCGCGGGGCGGTTGCCAGGCGGCCACGGCATCCAGGAGCGCGGCGGGCGTGTCGGCGAAGAGCAGCAGCGCGAGATACTCCCGCCGTACGAAGCCCTCCCCGACCGCGTGGGCGAGCATCCGCAGCAGCCCATCGAAGTACCCGGCGACGTTCAGGACCCCCACCGGCTTGCGGTGAATGCCGAGCTGGGACCACGTGAGGACCTCCAGCGTCTCCTCGAAGGTGCCGAGCCCGCCCGGCAGCGCGATGAACCCGTCCACCAGCGACGCCATCAGCGCCTTGCGCTCGTGCATGCTCTCCACCACCCGCATCTCGGTGAGGCCGGTGTGGGCCAGCTCCCGCGTGGCCAGCCCCCGTGGAATCACGCCGATCACCTCGCCGCCGTGGGCCAGCGCCGCGTCGGCGAGCACGCCCATCAACCCCACCGAGCCGCCTCCGTAGACGAGGCCGAGCTTGCGGCGGGCCAGCTCGGCCGCCAGCTCGCGGGCGGCGCCGGCGTAGTCGGGGCGGGCGCCCAGCGACGAGCCCGCGAACACGCAGATTCGTTTCATGCCCGGGTCACGTACGCCTCGACGAACTCGCGCGTGAGCGTCCCCGTGCACACCTCCTCGACCGGCCCTTCCAGGCGGAGCGACCAGTCCGGGCGCACGTGGACCGCCAGCTCGCCACCCGGCATCCCCACCGTGACGCGTCCGTGGTCGCAGAGGCCGCTGCGGACGGCCGCCGCCGCCGCGCCGCAAGACGACGAGCCGGAGGCCAGCGTGAAGCCGGCCCCGCGCTCCCAGATGAGGATGTCGAGGGCGTCCCGCGCCTTCACGCGGGCGAACTGGACGTTGGTCCGGTTCGGAAAGGCGGGGTGCTGCTCGATCATCGGGCCCAGTCGCCGGCACTGCGCCTCGTCGAGCCGCTCCACGAAGACCACGCAATGGGGGTTGCCGATCGAGACGGCGGTGACGCGCAGCGCGGTGCCGTCCGCGAGCTGGAGCGGAACCGCCACCACGTCGCGGTCGGGCCCGTTCATCGGGATCTCGGGGGCCCGGAAGCTCACGCGGCCCATCTCGACGGTGACGAAGTTCACCCGGCCCTGGTCGACGTGGAGCTGGCACTCGACGACGCCGCCCTTGGTGTCGACGGTGAACGTCGCCTGCTTGGCGTGCCCGTGGTCCCAGAGATACTTGGCGAAGATGCGGAGCCCATTCCCCGACTTCTCGGCCTCGCTGCCGTCGGGATTGAAGATCCGCAGGCCGAAGTCGGCGCGCGTGGCCGGCACCAACAATAAGATCCCATCGGAGCCCACTCCCCGGTTGCGGTCGCAGATCGTCGCGATGGCGCGCGCGCTCAGGGGGCCGGGCAGGTCGCGCTGGTCGATGACGAGGTAATCGTTGCCGAGGCCGTGGCCCTTGGCGAACGGGATCATGGACGCGGGAGCTCCACCCGCCGTCCGGTGGCCGCCGACAGATAGCCGGCGTAGATCACCTCGACCACTTCGCGGGCCAGGGCCGCTCCCGAGAGCGGCTCGCGCCCCTCGCGGATCGCATCCACAAAGTCCTCCAATTCTTGAGGGTAGCCGCGCACCCAGTCCTCCTCGGGGCTGGGGAACTGCCAGCCGGCCGTGGTCTCGACCTTCTCCGTGATGTACTCGTCGCCCCAGACGCGCCCCTCGGGCGCGTAGGCGACCACGCTGTTGTTGGGCGTGATGTTCGCCTGCACCACTCCGCTGGTCAGGTAGGCGGTGACGGTGTTCCGCACGCCGCCGAGCGTGGTGTCATTCGAGTGCACCGTGGCCTTGGTCCCGTCCTCGAAGGTGATCACCGCCACCGCCCAGTCCTCGACGTCCTCGGCGGCGGTGCGGAGGAAGCGCGGGCGGTCGGCGACGGCGGGCAGCCGCGTGAGCTGGGCCACGTCGGCCAGCACCGACCGGGCGCGGATGGGGCGTCCCTCGCGGAGCCGGCCCTCGTGGTGCTTGAGGTGGAGCACGACGCCCACCGGGTGGGAGCCCATGCGCAAGAGGGAGCCGCCGCCCGCGGTGCGCCAGCGGCGCGCGTAGGCGGCGTGGGAGCCAGAGTGGCTCTCCTCGGCGCGTAGCTCGAGCACGGCGCCCCCGCTCGCCTCCAGCAGGCGGCGGAGCTTGGCGACCGGCGGCGCGTAGACGAAGTCCTCGGCGTAGCAGAGGGTCACGCCGGCGGCAGCCACCGCCTCCAGCACGGCGTCGGCGTTCCGGAGGGCCGCCGCCAGCATGTACTCCCGGGGCTCGTCGGCCTCGCCGAAGTAGCCCGTGAGCGGCTTCTCGACGATGACGTGCTTGCCGGCGCGCGCCGCCGCCACGGCGATCTCGTGATGGACGTCGGTGGTGGCGCAGACGTCCACCACGTCCACCTCCGGCGACGCGACCAGCTGCCGGTAGTCGGTGAAGACCCCGGGGATGCCGTGGCGCTTGGCGAACGCCTCGGCGTCGGCGCGCGTCCGCGCGCAGACGGCGGTCAGCTCGACCTTCACCCCCCGAAGCGGGCGGTAGTTGGCGACGTGCAGCTCGGCGGCAAACCGCGCCCCCACAATGCCCACTCGGAGGGGGGCTTCGCCCCCCTTCCGAAGCCTCCCCCCAGGACCGGGTTGGGCCAGCAAAGCTGGCCCTCGAACCGGCGTGTCGCGAGGCCCTCGGCGCGCGGGCCTATCTCCGGTCGAGCGGGACGTAGGCCTGCCG
The DNA here is from genome assembly GCA_036001065.1 of Candidatus Methylomirabilota bacterium. Taxonomy (NCBI): domain Bacteria; phylum Methylomirabilota (SeqCode); species Candidatus Methylomirabilota bacterium. Next base: position 649 of record DASYUQ010000099.1, on the reverse strand, counting down.
GGTGGGCCCCGTGTACTCGGAGCGCGGCCGGATGAGCCGGTTGTGCGCGTGCTGCTCGAGCACGTGGGCCGACCAGCCGACCACCCGGCTCAGGGCGAAGATGGGCGTGAACTGGTCGGTGGGAATGCCCATGGACGCGTAGGCGGCGCCGGAGTAGAGATCGACGTTCGGATAGATCTTCTTCTCGTCGGTGACGACGCGGGCGACCGTATTGAGGATCTGCACGTAGTGGGTGCTGCCGGTCTGCCGTCCCAGCTCCGTCGCCAGCCGCCGCAGGTGCTTGGCCCGCGGGTCCTCGACGCGATAGACGCGGTGGCCGAAGCCCATGATGCGTGCCTTGTCGGCCAGCGCCTTCCGGATCCACGCCTCGGCCCGGTCCGGGGTCTGGATCTGCTCGACCATCCGCATCACCTGCTCGTTGGCGCCGCCGTGCAGCGGCCCCTTGAGCGCGCCGATCCCGGAGACGACCGCCGAGTGCAGGTCGGACAGCGTGGCCGCGGTGACGCGGGCGGCGAAGGTGGAGGCGTTGAACTCGTGGTCGGCGTGGAGGATCAGCGCGACGTCGAAGGTCTTCGCCGCGAGGTCCGTCGGCTTCTGGCCGCTCAGCATGTAGAGGAAGTTGGCGGCCAGGGTGAGCTTCGGGTTCGGC